>JAOZSR010000025.1:0-34754 GCA_029939575.1 Fidelibacterota bacterium | reverse complement strand
ATACAACCGGTAAAATCATAGATTGTAGTGAAAGCACTTTGGATATGCTTGGTTATAAAAAGGATGAACTAATTGGGAAGCATATTACAAATTTTGTAGATGCAGATACTAAATTAAAATTTAGAAAAATTTTTCCAGAATTACTGAAGGGTAAAACATTACATGCTGAAGGCACAATCCTTCACAAAAATGGACATAAAGTCAATATTTTAAGGGCTGCACAACCAATCCTGAATTCAAATGGGGAGGTTGAAAAGGTTTTAGCTCTGAATGTGGATATTACAGAGCGGAAAAAAATAAAAAAACAATTGATATTTGAGAAAGAAAAATTAGAAAATATCTTTAATTCCATTGAAGATGGTATAACAATAATTGATCAGCAATTTAATGTTCAATATGTAAATTTAAAGCTTTTAAAGGATTTCGGTGAATATAAAGAACAAAAATGTTATGAATATTTTCACGATAGGAAAAATATTTGTCCCTGGTGCAAAAATGAAAAAGTATTTAATGGAGAAAAGGTACATTGGGAATTTTACTCATTCAAAAACCGGAAATCTTATGATATTATTGATACGCCATTAAAGAATCCTGATGGAAGTATATCAAAACTGGAAATATTACGTGATATTACCGATATAAAACAAGCAAACAAAATTATTGAGAAAACCCAGATACTTAATAATACTTTACTAAATAGTATGCCTTATCCCATTATGATGATAAATAAAAAACGTAAAGTAGTAGCAGCCAATAAAATTGCTCTTGATATGGGTGTTATTATTAATGATTACTGCTGGAAAGGATTTGGTAAATGTGATTTTCTAACACCAGCGTATGAAAAATTAATCAAAGAAGGCAAATCTGATACACCGGGGATTCAGTGTAATTTTTGCAGAGTAGATGAAATGTTTAAAAAAATTGAATATACTAATGATCCTTGTGTTAAGGCTTTTGGGAGATTATGGGATACATATTGGTATCCAATAGATGAAAATACTTACCTTCATTATGCTATTGATATTACAGATCGCAAAAAAGCAGAAGAAAAAATTAACAATCTACTCAAAGAAAAAGAAATACTTCTCGAAGAGGTTCATCACCGGATTAAAAATAATATGAGTGTCATGATCAGTTTATTATCCCTACAATTGAGAGAGGCAAAAAATCCTGAGGTGATTTCAGTTTTCCTCGATGCAAAGTCCAGGTTAGAGAGTATGACTGTGTTATATGAAAAATTGTATACCAGTAAGAATTATCTGGATGTTTCCATTAATGAATATTTTACAAAGTTAACCGGGGAAATTATTCAAACATTCCCTAATCATCATTTTGTAAAAATTGAATCTAAAATTGATAATTTTCAAATTAAAACCAAGGTTGTTTTTTCCCTTGGCATAATTTTAAATGAACTTTTGACAAACACTATGAAATATGCTTTTCCGAAAAAAAAAGGTGCTAAAATCAGGATAAATATTTCAAAGAGAAAAAATCACGTCATGTTTATTTATGAAGATAATGGGATTGGCGTGGCTGATACCAATAAAAATGAATCTAAAGGTTTTGGCCTTTTCCTTATAAATATGTTGGTTAAACAAATCAGTGGAGAATATAAAATTCTATCTGAAAAAGGAACAAAATTCATTATAGAATTTGATATAAAATAAAATCTTAGGTTGAAATAAAGTCGGTTTTTTTGTTTGAATTTGAAAATTTCTGTTGTAACATAACTTTTGTTAGTGACCAAATAATTCCAATGATTGTGTGAAGCTAACAATTACTTTACATATTTGATTATTGATATAGTAGTATTGATTAAATAATGCATATAAACGAGGAGTATAAGTGAATATTTATGTAGGAAATTTGTCATTTAAAATGACAGAGGGCGAACTTCAAAAATTATTTGAAAAATATGGTAAAGTTACCAGAGTCACCATAATAAAAGAAAAAGAAACCGACAGATCAAAAGGTTTTGGCTTTGTTGAGATGGATGAGTCTGCTGATTCAGATAAAGCAATTGAAGAATTGAACGGATTTTCTGCCAAAGGAAGAGATTTGAGAGTTAATAAGGCAAAATCTAAAGAAGAAAAATCACAAGAGAGACGGAAAAAGCGGTAATGTAGTGAGCAAAGACCACTAACTTTTATTCTATTTAAAAATAAAATTTAGTGGTTTTATTATACTTTTTATATTGATTTATAAAACTAATGTTCTGTATTTTTTACTGTATGTGATATTTGAATTGTCGCTTTCGGTTTCTTTTTAAAATACGCTATAATAAAATGAATATAATATTTGACCCAATCGGAATTATACATTCACCATTTTCAAAGACTAAAGATATGCCAATTCAACCGGCTGGTGCTTCCGGAATTAAAGGTGAAGTTGCTGTTTTTGAGAAGTTTCGTCCGGGTCTTAAAGATCTTGAAGGTTTTTCACATATTATTTTGTTGTATCATTTTCACAAAAGCCATTCATTCAATCTCCACGTTATACCTTTTCTGGATAATAAATTGAGAGGACTTTTTGCCACCAGGGCTCCAAAACGTCCGAATTCAATAGGTCTTTCAGTTGTTCAATTAAATAAGATAAATAATGGGATTTTGTATATTGAAAATGTTGATATCCTTGATGGAACACCACTTTTGGACATCAAACCCTATGTGCCGGATTTTGATTTCCAGACAGATATAAGAACCGGCTGGCTTGAAAAAGTTCGTAAAAATGTAACCTCCCAAAAATCGGATACCAGATTTAAATAATACAAGTAAATTGTTTTAACAAAATCCGGATCAATAATCCTTAATAATAACTTTGATCTTTTTTTCCAGAGAACGTTGAAATTTCAGAGCGTCTTCTTTAGTACCTTCATATATTCCGAAATGGATTGGAATAGCAATCTTGGCTTTAACATCCAGTGCTGATTTAACAGCATCGTGCACACTATTCATTGTATAAGTTTGACCTAATGGGAGCATGGCTATATCACAATCAATGTTTTTCATTTCAGGAATTCTTTCAGTATCCCCGGCATGATATATTTTAATGTTATTAATAGTCAAAACATAGCCTAACCACTTATTTTCTTTTGGATGAAATTGCGTTTTTTTGACATTATAAGCTGGTACAGCCTCGACATGAATTTTTTCAAGGTCAATATTGTCCCCGGGTTCCAGCAGAAAAGTTTTATTATCAAACTCAGTTAAATCCTTTTCACATGTTTTTGGTGCCACTAGAATTGTTTTTGGGGTAATAATTTTCCTGATATCTTTTATTGATAAATGATCACTGTGTGAGTGGGTTATTAAAATAATATCCCCTTTGTCAGTTTCATTAATTTGAAAAGGATCGATATAAATTACTTTGTTTTCTGATATTAATTTTACACCGGCCTGACCGAGCCACTTTATGTTATCTACCATTTTTATTAATGTCGAGTCTGGTTTAGTATTAGAAAAAATAAAATTTGAAAAACAAAATAGTCCGATTAGTAAAAAAATTACTTTTGACATTTTTAACCTCCCTGATTTATCTGTTAATAGATTTTTTTAACGGGCTTGAAGTAAAAATCATGTTTAATATTCCTTTTAAGGAAATTATATTTTCAGTTCATTTTATGCAATAATAATTTTGCAATTAATTTTTTATCTTAAATAGGGAGATTCGAGTTTATGGAGTTCTTCTTTTTTCTCGCTATAGCAAGAGGCTGGCATAAAGTGAGATTAAACTAAAATGCAAAAAGTTACTATCTTACGGAATTGACCGGAGTGTAATCATTGATTTTTTTGGGAAAGTTTTTAAAGGATAGATTTTTCATTAAAATTAGTATAGTGATTTATAAAAGTAGGTATCACTGAAAACCCGTCTGATTCTATTAAATATAAATAAGAGTTAAAAGTCAACAATCCTAATTAGTACAGAAACAAAAAAGGACAGAAACATCTGCCCTTTTTTATTTTATTTAAAATGAATAGAATAAGTACTATTCAGCCATTTTTTTGTATTCTTCCCAACGTTGTTTTACAAACTTAATTGTACCGTCTCTGAACATTGCTTCTTTTTCAGGGAAAGTGGATTTAAGTGTGGAGTAACGTTTTTCATTATCCAAAAATTCTTCAACAGATTTTTTAGGATCTCTTGAATCAAGAGTTAATGGATTTTTACCTTCTTCTACAGTTGGATTATATCTGTAAAGAATCCAGTATCCTGTATCCACAGCCAGTTTTTGTTCATCCAGCATATGAGCCATGTCAAAACCATGGTTAATACAAGGAGCGTAAGCAATTATAATTGACGGACCGTCATAAGCTTCAGCTTCCAGCATTGCTTTCATCATCTGGTTTTTGTTAGCTCCCATTGCCACTGATGCTACATAAATATATTTATAATCCATCATCATTTTACCAAGATCTTTTTTGGCAGTTTCTTTTCCAGATTCAGCAAAGCGGGCGATCGAACCTAATGGAGTTGCTTTAGATGCCTGGCCACCGGTATTTGAATAAACTTCAGTATCTACTACCAAAACATTGATATTTTTCCCTGAAGCAAGTACATGATCCAAACCACCGTATCCAATATCATATGCCCAACCGTCACCACCAAAAGCCCATACACTTTTTTCAATAAAATAATCTTTAAGTTCAATTACTTTTTCCAAAAGTATTTTTACTTCATCACAGCATGCGCTTTCTAAAGCAGCAGGTAATAAGGATTTAATTTTTCTGGCATTTGCTTTTGTATCTTCATCAACTGAATTCCAATTATCCAAAGCAGTCTTTAATGCATCTTTTAATTCTGCATTAATATCTTTTTCAACAACCACATCAAGAGCAGATTTTAACTGTTTTCTATTTGTAGTTACTGCCAAACGCATTCCCAAACCATACTCGGCATTATCTTCAAAAAGTGAGTTAGCCCATGCCGGGCCATCACCATGTTTATTTGTACAATAAGGAATTGTTGGAAAAGTTCCACCCCAAATTGAAGTACAACCTGTAGCGTTGGCAATTATCATTCGGTCACCAAAAAGCTGAGTAAGAAGTTTTACATACGGGGTTTCACCACAACCGGCACAAGCTCCTGAGAATTCAAGCAGAGGTTGTTTAAACTGACTACCTTTTACAGTTGATATTTTAAATTTTGTACTTACCACATCTTCCGGAAGTGAGGAGAAGAATTTTTCATTTTCAGTTTCGCCGGCAGCACGTTCTTCATCAGCAGGTCTCATTTCAAGTGCATTAGTCGGACATGCATTAACACAAACATTACAACCCTGGCAATCATCTACATAAACCTGAATTTTATAATCATATTTATCAGCATCAGCACTTAGAGCAGTGAGAGTATTAAATGTAGCTGGTTTGTCTGATAACAATTCTCTGTCAATTAGTTTTGGTCTGATTGCGGCATGAGGACATACTATCGAACATTGATTACATTGAGTACATTTGTCCGCAATCCAATGTGGTACAAAGGGAGATACACCACGTTTTTCCAATTTCATTGTTCCTAATGGAACTGCGCCATCAAGAGGCATTTGTGATACAGGAATATCATCACCTTCAAGTTTCATTATTTTTTCAACAATATTTTTTACAAATCCCGTTGAATCAGCAGGTACAAACTGCTTTTGAAGAGTTGATTTCCCCGGTAACTCATTTGGAGTTTCAATAGCAATAAGAGCCTCATTTGTTTTATCAATTGCCAACCAGTTCATATCAACAATTTTCTGACCTTTTTTAATATAGGTTTTCTTAACTGCATCTTTGATCAGCAAAATTGCTTTTTCTCTGTCAAGAACACCGGAAATAAGGAAAAAAGCTGTCATCATTACTGAATTTATTCGTTTTCCAAGGCCGACTTCATTGGCAATTTTCAGGGCATCAACATTATAAAGTTTAATTTTTTTATCAATAATCGTTTTTTGTTGATCTTCAGTCAGATGATTGAAAACTTCATCATTTGAATAATTAGAATTCAATAAGAATGTACCACCTTCTTTGATTCCTTTTAACAGGTCATATCTTTCAACAAATGATTGTTGATGACATGCGACAAAATCAGGAGTAGTTACAATATATTCAGACTGAATTTTTGAATCTCCAAATCTTAAATGACTTCTGGTAATACCACCGGATTTTTTTGAATCATATTCAAAATGTCCCTGTGCATATTTATCAGTATTATCACCAATGATTTTGATGGTGTTTTTGTTAGCACCAACAGTACCATCAGAACCAAGACCCCAGAATTTACAGGAAATAGTTCCTTCAGGAGAAACATCAATATCTTCACCGATTGTCAATGAAGTGTTAGTAACATCATCATTAATACCAACTGTAAAATTATGAGTACAAGCACCATCTAAATGATCATAAACTGCTTTTACCATTGCAGGTGTAAATTCTTTTGAAGAAAGACCGTAACGTCCGCCAATGATAGTTAGATTTTTATTATTTAATGCAGTTACAACATCAAGATAAAGTGGTTCCCCTAAAGAACCGGGTTCTTTTGTTCTATCAAGAACTGCAATTTTTTTAACTGTATCAGGAATAGCTTTTAGAAAATTTTCAAGTGAAAAAGGTCTGTACAATCTCACTTTTAATAAACCAAGTTTTTCACCTTTAGCATTTAGGTAGTTGATTGTTTCTTCAACAGTTTCAACTCCACTGCCCATTGCGATAATGATTTTTTCAGCATCCGGAGCACCAACATAATCAAACAAATGATATTGACGACCAGTAACTTCTGCATATTTATCCATTTGATCCTGAACCAATGCAGGTAGAGCATCATAATATTTATTTACAGTTTCGCGACCCTGAAAATATACATCAGGATTTTGAGCGCCAACTTTTAAGTATGGTCTTTGTGGATTTAATCCTCTATTTCTAAAGGCAGCAACACCTTCGTCATCATTTAGTTCTTTATAAACATCATAATCAACGGTTTCAATTTTTTGTATTTCGTGAGAATTTCTAAATCCATCGAAAAAATGTAAAAAAGGAATTTTTCCTCTTATAGTAGACATATGCGCAACAGCAGCGAGATCCATAATCTCCTGAATTGAGCCGGATGCCAGCATTGCAAATCCGGTATTTCTTGCAGACATTACATCTGAGTGATCACCAAAAATTGACAATGATTGAGCAGCTAGTGAACGTGCGGAAACATGAAAAACAGTTGGTAGCATTTCACCGGCAATTTTGTGCATATTAGGTAACATCAGCATCAGACCCTGGGAAGCGGTAAAAGTGGTTGTTAACGCACCACCGGAAAGTGTACCATGAACTGTCCCGGCTGCACCAGCTTCTGATTGCATTTCAATAACATCAACTTTTTCACCAAAAATATTTTTACGACCAGTAGCAGCCCATGCGTCCGCTTTCTCTCCCATTGGTGAAGAAGGGGTAATAGGGAAAATAGCAGCAACATCACTAAAAGCGTAAGCCACATGAGTAGCAGCAGTATTTCCATCCATACTTTGCATTTTTTTTGTCATAATACATTCTCCTTAATAAAGGGTTTATTCTGTTTCTTAAAAAAGTTTCCAAAAGAAAATTTTTTAATGATTAATAACACATCATAATTATTCAAATTTTCCAGTTTAAAATATACAATTTTTAAAATAAAAAAAAAAGCCCTGAAAACAAATAGTAATCAGGACAAAATTTTTATCTAAAAACTAACTTCCAATGAAGATATTAATTTTCATTATCAAGTATTTTTCTTATTTTTTTTGAAATTTCTTTTACAGAATATGGCTTATTAATAAAGTCCACACCAATATCTTTTAAATTTTCAATAGATATATACTCATCACTATAGCCGGATGAAAAAAGGATTGGCAAATCAAAATTATTTTCCTGAATCTTTTTTGCTAATTCAATCCCATCCATTACTGGCATTATAACATCTGAAATAATTAAATCTATTTTAATGGATGGCATGCTAATTATCTCAAAAGCTTCTTTTCCATTAACTGCAGAAATAACATTATATCCAAGGGATTTGACTATTGTCTCAGATAAGGCTCTTACTTTTTCATTATCTTCTACCAGTAAGATTGTCTCAGAACCCTGTCTAAGTGAATCTTTTGTTATTTCAGGGCTGACTTCAGTAAGCAAATCATCCAAACATGGCCAGTAAATATTAAACTCTGCCCCACCCCCCGGTGTAGAATCTACGATAATATATGCTTTATTTTGTTTAATAATTCCATATACAGTTGACAATCCTAACCCTGTGCCCTTACCTTTTGCTTTTGTAGTATAAAATGGATCAAAGATTTTTTTTCTGGCACTCTCTTCAATTCCAACTCCAGTATCAGATACTTTGATCAGGATATATTTTCCCGGATGTTCATTCATGTCATGATCAGGAAAGGACTCATCTATAACGACCTGATCACTGGTAATTGATATAAGTTTTTTATCTGAATATTCTTTTTCATTGATTGCATCTCGGGCATTAATTACCAGGTTCATCAACAATTGCTCAATTTGCCCGGGATCAGCTTTTATTGGTAAAACTTCTTCATGAAGATCCATTGACATTTCAATATTTTCACCAATAATTCTTTTTAACATTTTTGCTAAATTCGAAATAATAATATTAATCTGAATAATTTTAGGTTTTATTACCTGTTTTCTGCTGAAAGTCAATAATTGACGCGTAAGGTCGGCGGCCTTATTTCCGGCATGTTCAATTTCCTTCAGAAAAGAATAAATAGTGGAGTCTACATCTATTTTACCGATGATAAGTTCAGTATAGCCATTAATCACAGCCAACAAATTATTAAAATCATGGGCGACACCTCCGGCCAGGTTTCCAATCGATTCCATTTTCTGTTGTTGTCTGAGATGTAATTGCATTTCTTTGTCACTTGAAATATCACGACTAACACCCACAAGGGCAACTGGATAATCTTTTTCATCTCTAATTATTGAAGTTGTCAGGAAAACAGGAAATTCCCGCCCCCATTTATCAACATTCAGAAGTTCTCCCTGCCAACCGCCATCAAGAGTTTCTAAAAACAGATCTTTATTAATATTCAGAGGATTGTTTTTTGACCTTATTATATCAACTGGCTTATTCAATATCTCATCATGGGAATAGCCATATTTTCGAACGAATGCTTCATTTACAAATAGAACCTTATTTTCCATATTTGTAACAATGACACTTTCATTAATACTTTCTACGGCATGTGCCAACATCTGGATTTTCTTCTGATTTTTCTTCCGGTCAGTTATATCTAAAAATTGACTAATTATTTTTATTTCGTCATTTTCATCACGAATTACACTTGCCCGGACCTCAAGGTTTCTGATTATTCCCCCGGGTAAGGTAATTTCTATTTCCCGATCGCTTTCTTGGTCCATAAAATCAATTTTTCCCAAGATTTTGCTAAAAACAACGCTATCATCTTTGTTGAGAAATATTACAAATTCTTTTCCAAGAATTTCCTCTTCTTTAACACCTAATAATACCGCCATTTTATGATTTACATAGGTCACAATACCTTTTTCATCCAGAATACAAATTCCTGCATGAGAATTTTCAACAATTGAACGAAACTTCTTCTCATTTTCCTGAAGTTTAAGTTCAATCCCATGTTTGTAGATAGCCGTCTCAATTGTCATTAAAATATCTTTATCCTGGAACGGCTTGAGTAAATATCCATAAGGCTCAGTTAATTTTGCCCGATCTAAATAATCGCGATTAGTATGTGCTGTTAAAAATACTACAGGAACAGAGAAATCTTTCTTTAATATTGCTGCAACATCAACTCCTGTCATTTCCCCTTGTAGAGTAATATCCATCATAACACAGTCAGGTAGATTATTTTTTACAGACTCTATAGCCTCTTCACCGGTTGTAAGAATATCAGTAATCTCATATTCCATAAATTCAAGGTTACTTGCCAGATCTTCAGCAACAATTAATTCATCCTCAACAATCAGTATTTTGGTTTTTTTCATTATTATCTCATATTTTTAAATATTTTTTTTATGCAACTAAATTCATCCGGATAATAAATATTTACCTTTATTCAGTTGTGACATCGAAAATTTCCTTAATCTTTACAACTGGAGATTGCAATTAATCTTCATTGTAATATTTGGAACAATATTTATGCCAAGATATTTATCTTCGTGTTACTTTTTTTTATAGGGAAAAAGTGCTTATTTGAAGGAAGTATTTTCCGAATATCTGTAAAAAAATACATTACAAATTTCATACAAAAAATCTATGGTTTTGAATACAATAACATGACTTTTAATACTTTTTGATGGAAAATAATAATTTCAACAAACTTCTTATTTTGAAATAATCTGATCCCTTGATTTTCCAACTGAAATAAAGCCAATCGGAGTTTCAAGTAATTCTTCAAGTTTATTAATATAAACCCGAGTATTTATCGGTAAGTCTTCAAATTTTCTAATACCGGATATTGTACTTTTCCATCCTGGCAGTGTAATATATTCGGGCTCAGCTAAATGTAGATCAATTCCGGGGTATTTACCATTTTTATAGTTGGTACAAATTTTAATTTCATCAAGCCCATCCAACACATCCAACTTTGTCAAAGCAATATTGGTAAATCCATTTATCATAGATGAATATTTGCCTACAACCGCATCAAACCATCCACAACGGCGTCTTCTTTTTGTAGTTGCTCCGAATTCATGACCGGTTTTCTGTAAATAATCGCCGGTGGCATCAAGTAATTCTGTCGGGAAGGGACCGGCACCAACCCTGGTGGTATAGGCTTTAAAAACTCCTAAAATATCATGCACATTTTTGGGGCTAATTCCCAGTCCTGTGCAAATATTACCGGCAATAGTGTTTGATGAGGTTACAAAAGGATAGGAACCAAAATCCACATCAAGTAATGTGCCTTGTGCGCCTTCTATTAAAATATTTCTATCTGATTTAATATATTGATGAATCATGGAAATTGTATCAAATACAAATCCTGATATTTTTTGTGAAGCATCATAAAATTCTTCAAACTCTTTTATCAATCTCGGTTTTTCCGATTCCAGAATGTTGCCTTTGGCAAGATGAAAATTTAGCAATGAGGTCAATTTTTCTTTGACAGATAAAATGTCTGCTAATTCTCTGGCCTGAATTCCTTTCCGGGAAATTTTATCACTATAGCATGGGCCAATACCTTTTTTGGTTGTACCTATGGCATTTTTCCCTAATTCAATCTCTCTCGAGCAATCCAGGGCTTTATGTAAAGGGGTTACAATATGTGCCAGATGTGAAATTTTAATGCGGCTGTCTATCTCCAACCCTTTTGACTTTACTATCTCAATTTCTTCCAGCAAACCAATTGGGTCGATTACCATTCCATTGCCTAATATACAATTAGCCTTTTCCCGCAAGATTCCACTTGGTAATTGATGTAAAATAGTTTCTTCATTACCAATTTTAATAGTATGTCCGGCATTAGCTCCGCCCTGAAATCGAGCAACCAGGTTAGATTTTTCACTTAATACATCAACAATCTTACCTTTTCCTTCATCGCCCCACTGGGCTCCTAAAATGGCTAATACAGACATAAAAAACCTCCAATAAAATAAAATGCTCCCCACACAGGGGAGCATAAAAATTATTTTTGTTCTAAAGTTATCATTTTTTTCTTGCCATCATTTTATTTTGCCAGGTCACTACTACAGGACCTGCAATATAAATTGATGAGTAAGTTCCAACTAAAACACCAATAGATAAAGCTATAGCAAAAATCCGAACTTCACCTTTTGAGAAGATTAGAATAAGAACTACAATCAAGGTAGTAAAGGAAGTAATAATTGTTCTGCTTAGAGTTTCATTTATACTTAAATTCACGATTTTATCAATTTTATCAAATCGTTTTTTCTTGACATTTTCTCTAACTCGGTCAAAGAGTACAATAGTATCATTTAAAGAGTAGCCCACAATTGTCAAAAAAGCTGCAATCGTTGATAATGAAATCTCTAATTGCAGAATTGAAAAAATTCCAAGAGTAAAAAGCACATCGTGAATTAGAGCTACTACAGCTCCGATGGCAAATTTATATTGAAATCGGATTGAAATATATATACCAATTACAACAATAGCCGAAATAATCGCCCAAAACGCAGCAGAACGAAGTTCTTCTCCAATTTTTGGTCCTACTTTCTGATCTTGTAAATATTCAAATGTATTATCAGATAGCCTGGCTAGTCCCTGCTTGATCTTGGCTCCGGCTTCCTGTACTTCAATCGACTGTGGAATACGAATTAAAAATTCTTTATTTCCACCCATTTTTTGGATTACAGCGTTTGGTAATCCTGCTTCTTTTAATACATCACGAATCTCGGATGTATTGGCTGGGTTTTCACAGCGAACCTGAACCAGTGTTCCACCTGTAAAATCAATACCCAAATTTAATCCCCTAATAAAAAACATAGAGATTAAACCTGCCAAAATAATAATACTTGTTATCATAATTGCAGGTTTACTGTATTTGCTAAAGTTAATATCTGTATTGTTTAATAATCGCATATTAGTTTTCCCGCTTTTTATATACTAAGTTTTTCCAGAACCTTACGGTCTGTTCTAAAATTAAATATAGTTCTTGTTACAAAAATTGCTGTAAAGAAACTCGCTATAATACCCCAAAATAAAGTGACTGCAAATCCTTTAATTGGCCCGGTTCCAAATTGCATCAAAATTAAAGCCGATAGAATCGTAGTAATATTAGCATCTGCAATAGCACTAAAAGCACGGCTGTATCCGCTTTCTATAGCGGCTCTTACTGTTTTCCCCTTATCCAATTCTTCCCGAATTCTTTCAAAAACAAGTACGTTATTATCAACAGCAATACCGATTGTTAAAATCAACCCCGCTATACCCGGTAAAGTTAAGGTAGCTTGCAAAGAGGCCAGTACCGCCAGCACAAAAATTAAATTCAAGGCCAGGGCAAAATCGGCAATTAAACCGGCACCTTTATAATAAAAAGCCATAAATCCAATAACCAACAGAAAACCAATTATTCCGACGCGAATACCTAACTGAATAGAATCGTTCCCCAATGTTGGCCCAACTGTTCTTTCCTCGATAATATTAACTTTGGCAGGTAAAGCACCGGCACGCAGTACAATTCCCAAATCTTTTGCTTCCTGCATACTTTCAAATCCTTCAATATACGCAGAACCGCTGGGAATTTTCACCTTGATACGAGGAGCCATATAAACTTTGTCATCCAGAACAATTGCTAAAAATTTTCCAATATTAGAGCCTGTTAGTCTTGAAAATTTCTTTGCACCTTCATTATTCATTCCAAGATTAACGATAGGTGATCCGGCAGCACTGGAGCCTGACCCACCAATGGTTTCCTGGGCTTTTGTTACAAACTTACCAGGCATATCAGCATCTTTATTCACATGATAAAGAAGATAAAAATTTTCAGATTTTCCATCAGCACCAGTATACAACTCGGGTTTTCCACTCCATAACATCTTTGAATCGTAGGGTAATAATTTCTGAACTTTCGGGTCTTTTAAAATCTTTTTCACGGCGTAAACATTTTTTTCCGGAACGCCGATCATATTATTCATATTCCTTAAAAGAGAGGAAAAAGGTTTTTCCGCGTACAATTCTTCATCTACAACAACACCTGAATCCGATGAATCTGCAACAGTACCCGTTTCTTCTTTGCCAAGAAGTTCATTAATACTGAGTGCCTTATCCTTTGATTCTTTAAGATCAACCGTAGTGTCACTATCAGCAATTGTAGCAACAGAGTCAACGTTTTTTTCGACAACACCTTTTCTCAGATATTCATCAACTGAAGCAATAAAAGATTGGGTAATTGCCGGGTCTTTTAATAATATAAATTCCAATAATGCCGTACTTTGGATAAGTGCTCTTGCTCTTTCAGCATCCTGAACACCAGCCAAATCAACAATAATTCTCATTTCTCCGGCTTTCTGAATATTTGGTTCAGATACACCAAACTGGTCGACACGATTTCTAATGATTGCCATGGCTCTGTTCAGAGCATTTTTGGATTCAACTTTTAATCTGTTAATAATATCCGCATTTTTTTTCGCTTTTTCAGCATCAATCAATCCACTATAAAAACGAATAAGTTTAAGATCTTTTATCTCAACTTGTTTTGCAAACAGTTTTAGAAAATCTTCATTTGTTGCTTTATATTCTTCGTTAGCAGCGTCAAGAGCAGCAAAAAATTCAGGACTTTTATTTTTTGCCAAGTTTTCTAATAATTTAGGAATATCCAATTCCAATACAACATGCATTCCCCCTTGCAGGTCTAATCCAAGTTGCAACATTCTTTCCTGGTAAGATCCAAGTTTACCATCAATTAACAGTGCTTCGCGTTTCTCATCAGGCATTGTATTGTAAGCAAAAGTCCAATACAATTGATAAAGAGCTAATACGATTGCAATCCCGATAATAATGAACCGTACATTTGTTTTTTTAAACATTTAATACCACCTCAATATATTATTATTCTTCATTGTTATAAATCCGGTAAAAAGCGATTGAATTTAATTTAGCAAATCTTATAAGTCAACACAAAAGCCTAAAATTTACAGAATTAAAAAATAACGCCTGTAATTATTTAAAAATCATATCCAAACACTTCATAATACCCAGGCAGGCCCTTTAAGATTCATGATCTTTTTCTTCTATAGAGATTGTAGCTTTTGAAATAATCCGATTATTTTTCTTAACAATTATAGGAAATACTTTACCTTTTCCATAAACTGACCATTTTTTCCAGGTCAGTTCGGAACTATCAATTAAGTATTTTCGGTCTTCCCCTTTATTATAATCTGTTTCAGGCACAAATCCCTTTAAATTAACTACTAGAAAATCAGATGGAATACCTTCTGCAAGAACCTCAATAATCCTTATTTTATCACCCCTTACAATATTTAGTGACTGACCATCTAAGACTGCTCTTTTTTCTCCATTAACTTCAAAAATATAAGTTGTTAATTCGGAATTTATCTCATTTATTTTAATATTAATATTTCCTATTACAGTATTGTCTCTTTTAACCTCTACTTTTGTACTTTTATCCACAACCAGAGATTTATTAAAATCACTTTCAGAACCAACACCATAAACATTACAACTAAGTCCACGTTTATAATTTGATTCAATATGGATTATTTTAATTTTATCACCTTTTGACACATTCAAAGTGTGATTATCATCAACAAGTTTTGGATCACTGTTATTAATTGATATTAGTAGATATATAAGTTTGGGAGGTTCATATATAATGGCCGGATATTCAGGCTCCACTCCCATAATCTTCATAAATTCATTAATAGCATAATTATGATACCGTATTTTATCTTCTAATTTTGGTAAATTCTTGGAGGTTTCAATTCCAAAAGCCGGAATCCCCAAATGAGTCAAAGCATAAAAAGTGGCGGATTTGTTCATTCCTTTGTATTTATCATCTTTATTAAAAGTATGGGTGTTTAAAAAATTTAAATGATGCTTCGGATTAGTAATTTTTTTATTAGCCTCTGACAAAGCTTGTAAAGCCATTTTTTTAAGCCATATAGTATCACCGTCAGCAATATAAATTGAGTCATCAGCGATTATTGATTGTCCATATCTGTCGGGATTACGACCTTCACTTTGCCAGGTATCACTATAAAATCCCCAACCATCATGTAAATTTAAAAACATGTCACATTCCGTCATCAAGGATTTGATTATCTTAACAATTTTGTCTTCAGCTGTTTCAGAAGAATCATTTGCAAATCTCCTGTTCATATCAAAATTGATTTTCCGGTTATTCTTTATAATTGAATGAAAATTAGCCCTGGGAATTACTATCAGATTTCCTTTTTCAAGATGAAGATCAGGATAAAGGTCTGCAGATAAAAAACCTCCCGGTTCGTCCCCCTGAATCCCTCCAAGAATAAAAATCGTATTCCCATCAAAATGCCCATAAATTTTATATACATTCAATTCATTTGGAGTATTACCAAAATATATGTTATGTTCCCTTCCTGGTCTTTCAACGGCAGAAAGAGAAAAGTTTATTAATAAACATAGTAGCCATAATATTAAAATATTTCTTTTGCTTTTCATTATTATCGTCTTCTGCTCCATTCTTCATTAATAATTGAAAATTTTTCATTTTCCAATTTCAGGTATAAGGTTTTGTATCCAATATCTCTGTAAACTTCAGATTCGTAACGCTGTCTAAACCTGACTTTCCAAACATATTCCTGATGACTGGTAATTTTGGCATCTCCGAGTTTTAGAATAATATTCCCTGCCTCAAGAAATTTTGCTTTTTTAAATTTATAGTAACTTTGCAGATCATGTTCCTTGGTAGCAAAATCTGCATTATATTGCATTATATAGTCATCAATTTTGCCTGATTCCCAACTTGTTTTCCATTTTTGGATAAATTCTTGTATAGGTTTGTCAAAATAATAACATTCTTCATCTAATACTATACGCTCATTTTGAATTTTCCAGCCATCTTCTTCCGGAATTAAAACCATTGTTTTGGTTCCTTTGCTTCGAAACCGGGGACATATAAATTCTTGATGAAATCGTGCTTCAGCTTCATGTTCGGAAACAAAAACTACAATCTTATTAAGGTCAATTTTTTTCCAGGCATATTGATTTTCAATATTTTTTTTGCCACGTTTAAATGATTCAAGACCTTTATAATGTTTAGAATAATAGGTGAAATAATTATTAAGATTGCCTGCTATCCAGGCATTTTTCCAATTTAGTATTAACTGTTCCCATTCAGCGCTTTTTTTCAAATATTCTTCATTAGTATAATAATCTAAAGTATCTACAATAATCACACGGGTTTTTGTAATTGTAACAAAGGGTTCAAGATCTAAAATATGGCTATTTTCCAAAGATACACACCCTTCAGTCTGCCTATCAATTATATCCTCATTTCTGCCATGAATCCAAATATCAGATCCGGTTCTTGAAAAAAGTCTGTCAACAGTATTGGGATAATTCAAAATAAATGCCAGGGGTCCATATTTTGCCGGCATTCTTTTGCCCGGAATAGAATCAAGAATAGTGTAGATACCCTCCGGTGTTTTCATATCACCACGAATTTCTTTATTACCTTTTACCTTACCGGTTGATACTCTGAAACTATGCAATATTCCGAATTCTTTTGGATTATTGCTTGAAATAACCTGCAACTTTTGACGGGATTTATCAACAACAAGTACATTTTCAACTGAATCGGCGGAAATATTAAACATGACTCCCATAAATCTTTTTTCCCCGATTTCAGCGAAAGAAAAATTTATCAGTGAAATTAAAAAGAATAGTTTTACTATTTTATTCATATTTACAAAACCTTAAATTTTAATCCGCATAAATTATATTAAGTATATATATTTTAAAAGTTAATTTTTTATAAACACAAATTTTCAACATTCGTTCTAATCAGAATTTTAAATGTCAAAAAAACAAGTACAGTTTCTACTTTAAAATAATCCGTTTTAATTGAAAATTATCGGTTCTCTGAAAAATAGTTTGGCCGAAGAAAATTCTTTATTATTTGACAATAAAATGATAAGTTGAAAATAGATAACGAGATAAAAATGTAAATAATTAACTAATTTTTATTACCCGGAGTTCAAATGATTCTTTTTAAAAAAACTTTTATTCTTCTTTTAATGGTTATTAGTTTACAGGCACAGGAAAATCTTAGACTTGCAATAACAGATTTTAAAAACATCACCGGTGATTTGAATTTGGACTATCTT
Organism: Fidelibacterota bacterium; assembly: GCA_029939575.1. Taxonomy (GTDB): domain Bacteria; phylum Fidelibacterota; class UBA2242; order UBA2242; family JAOZSR01; genus JAOZSR01. Next base: position 16,968 of record JAOZSR010000025.1, on the reverse strand, counting down.
GAAAAAGCAGTTCCGGAAATATTGATTACAAATCTTGCCGGACTTCAAAATCTGGTAATTGTGGAACGGGATAGAATCCAGGAGATTTACAATGAAATGGCTTTATCATTATCAGGAGTAATAAATGAAAATGAAGCATCAGAAGTTGGAAAAATGGTTGGTGCAGAAAATATTCTCGTTGGGAGCATTATTAAAGTCGGGAGAAATTTCAGAATTGATTCCAGGATGGTTGAGGTTAGTTCCGGCGAAGTACAATTAGCAGAAAAAATGGAGTGGATCTCCGATGATGATATTATTCATTCTATTGATCAATTGGCAGGAAAAATAGCAAGAAAACTTTTTAATGAAACACTAAATACTCCCGAACTAATACCAGAGGGACCGGATTTTTCAGAAACTGAAAATCCAATCGCAATTGAAACTACTTTGGATAATTCTTTTCGACATATCGACGAAACTCAACCTGTTCACTTTAAAATTGACCTATATTCCAGGGAACACAAAGGACAGGAGAGAATACCTTTAAACATTGCACTTGTAATGGATAAAAGCGGTAGTATGGCTGCTGAAAATAAACTTGAACATACTAAACAGGCAGCAGAATTTGTGGTCAGAAATTTATCAAACAGGGATTTACTTTCTATAGTTGAATATAGCACAGATTGCAAAGTATTATTATCTGCTACCAAGGTGATAAATAAAAGTTATATTTTAGGTCTAATTAAAAATATTAGTGAAGGCGGTTCAACCAATATGAGTAGAGGAATGTTGGCTGGTTACAATGAAGTATCCCGCTTTCAAAAACCCGGGCAGGTGAACAGGATTCTCTTATTATCTGATGGTATTGCCAACAGGGGAATAACTGATCCGGGCAAATTACAACAAATGTGCATGTCTCAATACGCCAAGGGTATATCTATTTCCAGTTTTGGTGTGGGTGCGGAATTTAACGAAGATTTAATGCTAAATATGGCCGAATATGGAAATGGAAATTATTATTATATTGATCAGGCCGAAAAAATCCCCTTAATCTTTGCCCGTGAACTTCACGGACTGTTAGCAGTAACTGCTCAGGATGTGGTCATCAAAATCAACACTCAACCCGGAACAAAAATTGAAAATGTGTACGGGCATTTATATAAGCAATATGACGATTATATTCTCATAAATATAGGTGATGTTTATTCTAATGAACATCGTACTATTGTAGTAGAATTATACCCCGGCTCAGAAAATTTCGGAATCCAGAATATTGCTGAGGTTATTGTTAATTATAACAGTGTACTTGGAAATAAAAAAGAAGTCAGTGAATCTAAAGAACTTTCTGTGAAATATACTAAGGATAAAGAAGTAGTAACCCAAAACATCAATCCTGTCGTGCAGCAAGTAGTCACCCTAAACCACATGACGAACCAAATGGATAAAACTATCAGGTTAGTTGATAAAGGTGAAATCAAAACAGCGCTCAAAGAATTAGACCGTGAAATAAAACAAATAAATTCCGAGCCGGAAAAATACAACAGTCATGCCATGAAAAAACAAATATTAACAACTCGCAAATACAATGCTATGGCTTCAAAATTTTTAGAAATTTCAACAACGGAAAGAAAAAAGATACAAAAAGCAGAAAAATTCAAACAATATCAGTTAAAAAAGAAAGGATCAACAAAAAACTCCAACGAAATTACTCCAAAATCAGAACCAACAAGGTCATATCCGACACCTGTAGATCAAAGTACACCCTCATCACAGAATATTATTATAAAAGAAACCAAGACAAATGACAATTCAGAATCCAGGATGAATACGCACCAAAATATCCCAACATCTTATAGAAAGAAAACTACACGAGTAAAGAAAAATGAATCATCTTCTAATAAGAAAGGTCAGTCTGTATCAACTCCACCAAAAAGAAAAAGCATTCCAACAAAAATTTCATCTAAACCTCAAAAAGCAGCTGCGACAAGTTCAAAACCAAAATCCAACATTCAGTCAAAAATAGAACCTAAATCAACGACTACAAAAAAAGAGACAGAATCAAAAAACGCTATCACCAATAAAAAGAAATCCTTGCAGCAAATAAAAAAATGAATAGTATGATGTATTCAGGACTCTGGATTTACTATAATTGATTGAACTATTGAAGAAAAAACACCCGGATTATTATAAACTTTTGATTTGATATGAAGATGCACCTTTGATAATTGTGTTTTATCAATAGTTTTTACCTCTTTCATAGCAGATAAATAATAACAGAGATTGTTTTTTACTGAACCAGTCTGGTATTTTACTTTTTTATCATCGGCGATTTGTGTATAAAATCCTGGTATTTTATTAGCGTCTGTTATTTCATTATTTTCAGACATTATAATTATTCTCCATTATAAAATTCAATGCTATTTTTGCAGAAAAATCAAATTTATAAAACTGTTTGAGATTTTTCTTTTTCAAATAGCCCTATTATTAACATCGGGAATTTTTTCACTTATATTAAATATGGGACTTTAGCAATAATGGACAAAAAAAATTATACAATAAACAGGAATATTGACAAAATTTATTAAAAAACTACAATATCAAATCATATAAAACCGGTAAGATTTCTGTTTCTTTCATAATTTTTTTCTTAATGCATTAACGATGTCAATGCTGGTACTGACACGATGGATTTACTTCATAAAAAAATCGGGATCTACTTTTCTTGATTCCTAAAAATAGTAATTGTGGATTGTGTTTTGGAGTGTATTATCTGTGATAATACAAGCAAGATTACTATGAATCAATAAGTGTTGATTAAAGCTATGATCCGATACTTTTTACCGCTAAGACACAAAGACGCAAAGAAGGATTTACAGTAAGAACGTTTTATGATATACAAATTCGTGAAATTAGCGGACGATATTTTCAAAAACTAATACAGCATATATTTTTTTATCTTATTTCAGTAATAACATCTTTTTATTTAACATAAAATTATCAGTTTGCAAACGATAAAAATAAACGCCCGAGGGTATTCCCGAGGCATGAAAATTAAATTCATATTTACCGGCATTAACTTCCTGATCGTCAATAATATCACTAATTTTTCTTCCATTAATATCATAAATGGCCAGTGTTATTTTTGTTCTTTTTTCCACAATAAATGGAATCGTGGTTGTTGGATTGAAAGGATTTGGATAATTTTGCAACAATTGAAATTTCCTGGCAAGCTGCGAGGGCACATCTATGGAAACTTCTCCAACATTTATAGCTTCACTTTCATTATTCAACCTATCCAGAGATGTCAGGGCTAAATGTCCAATTGACAGGTCAGTTACAGAAATACTGTCCAGACTCCCGTCAATTATCCGGATAATATTTTCCGGTTTATTAATATTTACAGGTTTAAACAGGTCCTGGTATAAAACAAACCTGGTAGCAGTATCACCATCACTGGCTGCAGTTGGTTTATCCCAGGTGATAATATGATCATCACCATTCTGAGAAAACTCTAAATTCTGTGGCGCATTTGGGGCAATAGAATCTATCCAGAACATTTGAGGCGCCAAAGCCTGATATTGGTAAAAATCATTTTCCAGTGAATCAAGAAATCCTTTTGGATTATCCAGTACTCCAAAATTAACTCGAAAATATACATTTCCCTGACAACCATCAGTATCCCTGTTAAGCCTGATTTGACGTGGTAATTCATTGGCACTCCAATTATGCCAATCTCCAATCCTATAAGGCGCATTTCCGGTATATAAATGCCGTTCATTACTCATAGCCTTGTCTGCCCACCAGGGCATTAATTTTCCATAATCCTGGCCTCCGCCAAATTCCCAATAAAGCTGAGGTGTAATATAATCAATGTATTGATTATTTAACCAATTAATCGGATCACAATAAATCGTATTATAAGCATCCATTCCGACTATTCCCGCAGGTACACCGTTTTTCCAAATCCCAAAGGGACTCATACCAAATTTTACATGAGACTTTACAATATTAATACTATCATGAATTGCTGCAATCAGCAAATTAACGTTATCTCTACGCCAATCATGAATGTTTGTAAATCCTCTTGGAAAATCTTCAAATGTTTGCTGATCTTCATTTGTAATTCCAGAATATGGATAGAAATAATCATCCATATGGATACCGTCAATATTATAATTATTCACAACTTCCATAATCACAGAAAGCACATAATCTCTTACTTCCTGTAAGCCGGGATTAAGATAGTAAGTCACTTCTGTTGGATTTTTTTCCAGTCCCCAACTATCAAGTCCGTAATAATTTTCTTCAATCAGACCTGATTTTTTATCACTGCCTGATGATAAAATCCATTCAGGATGTTTTTTATAGACATGATCTGAATGAACACCATTACTATACCAGGTACTTTTTTTAACACGATACGGATTAAACCAGGCATGTAGTTCCATATTTCTCTTATGGGATTCTTCAACAGCAAAGTGCAGCGGGTCATAATATGGCGATGGAGCATTTCCCTCAGTTCCTGTTAACCAATTTGACCAGGGTTCAATTTCTGAATCATAAAACACGTCACAGGAAGGCCTGACCTGAAAAATAACAGCATTCATATTTGCACTTTCCATTCCATCCAGCATGTCTGTTAATTCTTCTTTTTGCTCATCAGTTTCATAAGAAACAGGCCAATCCAATTTTCCTACTGTACCAACCCAGGCTGCTCTGAATTCATATTTCGGCTGGGCAATTACACCAGAAATAATCGCATAGGCAAGGAACAAAATCTTTATAGTTTTACGAATCATTTTTTTCACCCCGAATTTATATCTGTTTTAAAAATAAATCAGTAATTGAATATCAGATTTTTATATTTTCTTCCAATCAATTCTGAAATTCTCATTCATTCTATTTAATAGTTACTAATAAAATTTTAATAATCAAAGAGACTTATCATATTTTAATTATGAATATAGACAATTCCGTAAAAAGTAAATTTGCTGTCATTCTGAATGAGGTACGAATGTTTACAATCAGGTTTTTGACTGAAAGAATCTCCTACAATTATCGACGAGATTCTTTGTTGCTACGCTGCCTCAGACTATGTCCGGCTTTCGACGGAAAGACAGTTTCGAACCTTTTTACGATTCCATCAATATAAAAAAAACTCAAAAAGGCCGGTTGTGATAACCGGCCTTTTTATAAAGATAATAGAATTAATTATTTTAAGAATAACATTTTTCGTACAGCTACCTGTCCATTTACTTCCAGACGATAAAAATATGTACCTGTGGCAAAATTTGTTGCATTAAAATTATAAGAATATGCACCAGCATTCAGTTTTGAGCTTACAAGAGTCTGCATTTTCTGACCCAATGTATTATATACTGTTAGTTTTACAACACTAGTTTTTTCAATTGAAAAAGGAATTGTTGTTGACGGGTTAAAAGGATTTGGGTAATTATTTTCTAACTTAAATTCTTGTGCAATAGTACCAGCATATTCCCAAATACCTGTTGCTGTTTTTTCCATAACAGTGATATGATGAAAATCATAGTCGGAAATAAAAGCTTTAACAATGTCTCCATTTTCATTCAATAAAAATTCAATATCTCTGGGACTGGAAATAACAACAGTACTATCGTCTGTTTTATAATAAATACTATCTACTATTACTGGTGTTTCTCCACTAAAGTCATAAGCATATATTGTACCATTACCATCCGGCACTCTGCTAGCAGTCCAAACTCTATCAAGATGATCAACTGAAGCCATCTGTACTGGAAGTCCAGTAACGAGTCTTACTGTATCAGCATCACCAAGTTGATCACGGTCTTCATTAATTGGATATACTAATAAAAAAGATCCCGCACAAGGTACCATTATTGTGTTTCCATCTAATGAAACGGATAATTTACGTGTAACTCCGGAACCAGCATCTGGGAAAGCAGCATATTGACCAGATAAATCTAATGCATCATAAACTACAATACCGCCAAATAATCCCTGGCAATAAATAAAACCATCAGAAGATACTTCTACTCCACCTCTACCAAAAAAACTTGTAACTTCATCTGTAATTGCAACACCTTCTAATGAATAATCATCTTTAACTTCCAACCAATAAAGTGTTGCAGTAGAAGTCACAGCAATATACTGTTTTGAATTTTCAGTATCATACCATGCAGAAACAGCAGAACCACCAGTAGCAACTACTGTATCAACTGTACTGGTTGCAGTATTAGTAAATAAATATTTTTCTGCTACAATAGTACTTGTACTTGGATCAATAAAAAATACACTGGTATCTCCAGCTGCTACTGCATAAGGAACATTTACCATTATTCCACTTTCTAACATAGCAAGACCGTAAGATTGGCCAGTCTCATCGATATGGGTACCTTCTACCCATCCTGCCATTGATATTGAAACCAATAACAATGTACACAACATAACTTTAACAACTTTTCTCATAACTTCTCCTTTTTTTGTTTTTTCTTTATTTACCGATTTTCAACATATTGATTCGGCTTATTGGACTTATTGGATTATTTTTATTAAGGACGTATAAATAAACATCATTTCCATACTGAATTCTTTCTAATGGAAATTGAATTGCAGCAGAATAGAATTCTGAATAGATAGAATTATCATAAATTCCCGTATTTTCGTCATAATTACTAAATTGTAGTACTCCACCAGTAAACACATCATTCTCATTGTAATAGCTTACGTATATATTATTATCTGAAGAAATAGTAGCATCAATAAACTTTTTTCCAAGATTGATATTTTCGGAAATTAAAATTGTTTCTGATTCAAGTGCATTATTCGTGACTTTATATAAAACTACCGAATTATCAAATGTTATAATAATATCATTTTGTATTATCTGAATATTTTTGGGTTCTTCTGTGAAAGTTACTAATCCCGTTGCAACAGTAGCATAATTAGCATCAATCACATCAATACGTGTCTTACCACCATTTAATAGGTACAAATCACCATTACTATTTGCTTCTATTCCTGTAATAGATGAACCTCTTGGTGCAGAAAATATTTTATCGGGATTGTTACGTAATGAGTCAGGCGTATCTATTTTGTTATCATAAAGATAGATATCCTTTCCTTTTCCATAATAGATAATATCATCATAAAATCCCATTGCAGTTATTGATGTAGCATTTACTCCTATTTCGGTACTCAATGTTGTTTGGATATTATCTGTATCAATTTTATATAATCTAGTTTCAACAACACCCTCAGCTACGGTATAATTTGTTATATAATAAATATTGTCATCATCATCTTTTGTTAAATTTATTACCTCGTCTTTGCTTGTAGTATTACCCCATGGAATCATACATTGAACAAAATCGATTGTCTCATATTTTCCAATTCCATATGCATCATCTCTTAATACTTTAATATAAGAGTTTGCACTTGAAATAAATTGTGGTATTACTGAAATTTCTGTATCGCTATGAGTTACAATTGAATCTACTATACTACTTGCAGTATATACCCAGATTTTATTATCTCCATTTGTATTAAAATTCTTCCCATAAATTTTTAATACATCACCTGTACCAGTCAAAAAAGTACTGTTTCCAAAGACCGAAGATACAGAGTCAATAATAGGGTCTAATGTTTCTGCGGGGTTTGAAACCAATATACTTTTTTTATTATCTTCAGAACAAGATATAAATAAAGTAATTATTATGGTAAATATTAAGGTTTTATATTTCATATTCATTTCTGAAAACCTCCTTCAATTATATCTTAAATTTCAAAGTAAATTTCTGGGTTGACTCAAACCACTCAACCTTACTATAACTGTAATCAAATGTAATTTTGGAAAAAGTCACTCCAAATCCTGCGTTATAGTCAAAGATATCCCGATTCCCCATATATCCGGCTCTAAGATATATCAATTTCCCCAGACAATATTCCATTCCCAGGTTATAATATTCAGGATAGGATCTTGGATGTACAAGGTCCAGCAGGATTTTCATTTTTTTATCAGTTTGAATATTCATTAATTCAAACAGATCAGAGGAAAGCCCAATACTAAAAGTTAAAGGCAACTGGAAACTATTCTTTTCATAGACAGGTTCTGCAGAAAAGTTTCTAATACTTACACCAAATTTTAATCCTCTAATTTGAGTGTCAAACAAAGTTCCGAAATCCACTGCAAAGGTATTGGTAACATATTTTTTACCATCAAATTCGCCATCATTATTCAGTACCAGAGCCTGACCTAAATTCTGGGCAGCATATTTCAGATTGAATCCAACTGAAAACTGGCTTGATATTCTTTGTGAATAAGTTACTCCCAATGCATACTCTGATAGTTGTTCTTTGCCGAAATCAAAATACCCCTGGACATTGTCGGCAATGATCGTACGATCATACTCTCCAAGATCAACAAAGTGCATGTTTAGCCCAACAACTCCCATATTATTATTTAATTTAAAACTGGCGCCGAGAGCATAGTGTGTAATATCATACAAAAAATTAAAGTAATGGCTCTCAAAACCAATCTTTTCATCCTGCATAGATAAAACAGCAGGGTTGTAAAACATTGAAGTAACCCCTGATTCAGAATCTGCTGTTTGCGCCGAAGCCATAGCAGTACCCCTTGCATCAATTGGCACTGATAAAAACAAAAAGTTTGTTTGCCCCAATTTTTTATAATCTTCTCCTGAATAAAGAAAATTAAGGAGTAAAAAACTTATTAAACTAATGTATTTCATTTTTTTCATAATCAACCCAGCATCTTAATAATTACAAATCACTAATTTACATTTATCATCATATATATTTTTTTGATTATTATGAAGTACAACATAATAAATCGCGTCAGTATCTGGTTTAAAACTCGCCCTTTCCTTGAAAATCAAATTTTCCTTCTTTTCATTTACATCCAAACTTGTGAAATCTAAATAACTAGTATCTGTATTGACCGAAAATTCCTCTATAGACCATTCCCGGTTTACATCAATATATTCAGCCCGACCTGACAAAATCTCTATAACAGAAATCATGTAGTAATCACCAAGCAGGATGTCAATTTCGGATGAGGATTCAAACTCTGTTTTAAAAATTAGATGTGAATATCTTTCTAATTGGGATGATACCAAACTCAAATCAGCCAAATAGGGAATAGTTTGAACTCCAACTGATTGTATCCCCTGATCACCAGTTTGCAAATAGGTTAATAATGCCTCTTCAATTTCCAGGGTTTCAATCTCAAAACCCTGAGTAGTATCAGTGTATATTATTGAAAAAGTGGAATCATCAAGTTGTTTTACATGCAATAAATCCAATGTATCAGCGACTTCAACAGAATCATTCTCTACATAGTGAAAAATATCAATTTTTCCTTTCATTGATTCTACAATAGAGTCATCCAGGCCCGGATCAGAAAAATCATCACAAAAATTCAATACACTGAGTGCAATTAGAAATAATAAAATGTTTTTTTTGTTCATATTCTCCTCACTCCTATCTTATGACAACAAATTTTTTGTTTACAACTTTGCCTTTGGAAATGGTCTTTTTATTATCAATATCATAGACATTATCCAGAGCCTCTACCTGTATGATATAAATCCCGGAACTTATTATCTGGTTGTAATCAGTTGCCAAATTCCATCTTTCTTCGGAGCCCTTGCTGTGACTTAATTTTTTGATCAGATCGCCTCTTTCATTGAAAATCCGGATATTACACCTGTCCGGAAGATTTACAAAAAGAACAGAAAATTTATTAGCATTACCTGCATATTGTATAGTTTCATTTCTTTCAATCCACGGATTTGGTACTATACGTATATTATCTAACTTACTAGCACCTGGTGTTACCAAACTTGCACCAATATTTGTTCTGGTTAAATGTGGATTACTTGTCAACACACGATTGAACGCATTATCACCATTATCATAGGCTACAACTGTATAAAAATATTTTTGTCCTCTTACTGCTGTTTTGTCTTCAAATATAAATTCGTTATCACCACTATTTATTGTTCCATCAGTAAAATTGATATCACCAATAAAATCAAATTTGTTATATTTGTAATCGCCAACTGCTCTATATATTTTATATCCTTCAAATCGGCTTAAGTCCATATTTTTCGTATCAAACCATTTAAGTTGAATAAAATCAGAAAATGCTTCAACATAGAATTCCTGAGGAGCAACAGGTGCAGTTTCATCATCAGGAATTACCAAATCATGTTCTCTAAATAAACGGATACCATGTTTGAATGATTCCAACAAAGAATCTCTTCCTGTATATACCCATGCATCTTTATAAAGGTTTGCATTTTCATCAGAATCCAGATCAATTGATTTTAATGTTCCTGAAGCATAATCAGGATATTCCAGATCATATACTGTTTCATTGTCTTTAACTCGTTTATACCAGTTATTTCCAACATCAAATCTTGGATCATCTTCTCCATTTACAAAGGATCTCTTAATACCATCAGCAGCTTCGACAAAAACTATTCTGATTGAATCATTCAAAGACATATCATAAGGGCCATAAGAAATCAAAGAAGAAGATCCACCACCTGTATAAAAATTGTCAGCGAAGCCGGTTCCAACTTGCTCAGCATGACTTTTTTCGGGATGTCCCGCAGAAATTTGTTCATACTGCCCAGTCATTTGGATTGCATTAAAAACGTTTATAGAGGCTTTAGCAATTTCCGCATCACTATCAAGACATTTTGTTCCTGTTGGCTGATTTATATTATCACTTTTATCATTATTAGAATTATCAGCATGAATAGTTGCAACGCCCATATATTGCCATGCACCCAATCTTCCATCATTTTCATAACCATTATAATTTGGAGCTCCAATATTATCATAACCGTCAACTGTTGCGCTATGCTTTCCATGCCAACTTAGGATACAACGTAAATTTTCATTGGCGTCATAAGCAACATCAACACCAATTGCCGGATCAGTATCTTTTGCATCAAATTGTGATTCGGTTTGAGGAACATCCTGGTTTTCACCAAGAGCATCATTCAATGTATTACGTCCCCATCTCATATTTCCACTTTCAACTCCACCCCAGCCTGGTCTGCCACGCCAATCTAACTCATCTTTTGCACCATTTGCACCTTCAAGAGTTAATGCATTTCTGAATTGCCATGAAAAATACACATCTTCAAGATTCTGATCGGTTTTATTTAAATCAACCATAACTGGTTCGCCATCTTCTAATGCATAATGTCCTGTATTAACAAATACATAATCATGAAATATCATTTTGCCATATATTGGATGAGAAAAAGAATATAGATTTCTTTTCATGGTAATACCGGCAGAAGTAACAACTTCATTATAGATGTATCTGTCAGCACCTTTACAATATTCACCATTATCATCTATTTCATCATAATTGTCCAAATCCAGCAATTCATTTGCAGGAATATTCTCTACAGTAACAACAGGTAATTCAGAGGCTGCATACATTTTATGTTTTACAGGCATAAAAACACTTTCTTCGTTACCCGGAGTAGATCTAGGCCCACAAAACACAACTTTTTCAGACCATTCATAATATGAGCCATCAGGTTGTATTTTGCCCGGATCTTTAAAATTCTTAATTCCAATCCATAATCCTTTTGCAGCTTGCATATCCTGATTTGGGAAAAATGCAGGGTATCTAAAACCGGCCTGTTGCTCAGCAATCAGGCCATGTTCAACTTCACATCCATTACTCATATAAAAATTATGTAATGATCCGACAGTAAGCCATTTTCCTTCACCGGCAAATAAAGAGGATAAAATAAGCAACATTCCGATAATAATTTTTTTATTCATTATTATTCCCTCGTATTAAAAATTAAATGATAAACTTAAACCAATAAAAATATTTCTCGGATTGTAAAATGTGAAAGCCGAGTTATTTGGCATGTTAATATAAGCTTTGTCGTCCATCACTTTATTGATTTTTGATTTTGAAACAGCAACATATTGTCCATCTATAAATTCAATATATTTTTCATTATTATTTAAGTTTTCATTAGCAAGACCGGGATTACTTAAGATAATTGATAAGTTCTCTTCATCGGGGATGTAATAATAGACACCCTCTTCAGCATTAAAATTTGGATTAATTACATTATCGGAATCTACAATATTTGGATTTGCAACAAGAGGTTGAAAATCAATATCAGGATCTTTGTACATTCCAATTTTATCTTCCCCTGAAATAAATTTATCAATACCTAATTCGTCATAAACTGATTTCTTAAAATGTAGTGATTCCAGGTACTTGTCCCAATCATAGTTTGTTAAACCACCAATACCAACAGTACTTAACGCTCTGAAATTAAATACATTGTACATATCAGCCCAGATATTCAAATTCAAACGTTCCGTAATTTTAACATTACGAGATAATTTCAAATCAAAAGTTTTACTATCCACCCAACGAACATTCCATGATTTCTGAGTAATTGTTGGTTTATATCTGGTATAAGCTCCAGCTCGCCAGGTAGTTTTTAAACTCAACATCCAATCTTTTAGGACAATATTTTCAAGTTTTCTTGTATGAAAAGTAATATTTGATTTAACACGTGGTCTTGGAAGTGGTCGGCTTTGAACTTTATTATAATTATTATTTAAAGCTTCTTCGAAATCGACTTGATTTTTAATAATTTTATTAATTCCAAACTGTCCACTGGATGCTATTCTATAATCAAAGTTAACAAAACCTGTGACCCAATTTCCTTTAGTTTTACTTAATTGAATTTCCAGGCCTCGAATATCTTGATACAATTTATTTTCATAAGTACTATATGATAGATTTCCTTTTGTAGATTCTGATTCATATACTGAACTTGTATTCAATTGATACATTTTGTCTTTATAATAACCTGCTATATGCAATAAATAAGAATTTCTTATCTGTTGATCAAATCCAAGTTCATATTGAATAGTACGCTCAAAATCTATATTTGGATTACCAAAATATGTTACAGCATTTTGTGAATTCCTGGTTACAGTAAACATATGATTAGGGTCAACAGATTGTCTCATATGGCCATAATTAAAATATAATTTGGATTTGGCGGTAATAGGATGACTTACCTGAAGCCTTGGCAATATATATAGTTTAGGATCTACTTTTTTACGATCAACAGTTTTTTCATATTCATCATTAAAGGCTTGTGTAAATAAATTCTTATCATAACGATCAACATCATACCAATCAGTATTCAAATTAAAATATTCTGCTCTTACACCAATAGTTGCAACCCATCCTTCATATTCGATTTTGTCCTGGATATAAGCATGCATTTGATTTGGTTTTTCAGAAAGATTTGTCCATACAGATGAAAATGGTGTTTCATATCCATAATCAAGATCAAATTTTTTGAATTCTACGCCAGCCCCGGTTTTTATTTGATTGTGCATATTAATTTGATTTGTATAGGATGTTTTCAATTGCAAATTTGAGGTTTTACTATTATCACGACTGTTACCTTTAACACCCATATAAAATCCATCAATACTCATAATTGAACCAGGTTCATATCCATAAGGTGCTTCATTAACCCAATATTCAGAATCACCAGGAAGAATATCCATAACCATTGTACTATCATCTCTTTCAGAAAAACCGGATTCCGTTGAATTATCAATAGAAGAAGGATATGTATTATATTTAGTATCTCTATAATTAATACTAGCTTCACCATAACTACTTGCACTAAAAGTATGAGTTAATTTCAATGCTAATGATTTTGTTTGTTTTTCAGCAACACAAAAATAATGTGGATAAAATATTTTACTTCTTGTTTGTGTTTTACCTGCAAAATTATCTAATAAATCATAAATACTACTTGATACAAAATTTGTATAACCACTGTTTGATTCATCACTACCTTTAACATTATTTACAAATATATTACCCTGTAATTTTGTTTTAGGTCCAATATTTGAAGTAAGACGAAAAGTGAAACTTTGATCATCATAATTATCAGTAGCTAATGGTATTGTATACATTACATCATTTTTATAATATGATGCAAAAAATCTAAGATCACCTAATTTTTCAGAAATAAATGGAACTGGTCCGCCAAATCCCATATCAATATTATAGTCAGGTTTTTCAATCTGTCCTGCTCTTCTATGTTGCCATTGGAACAAACGATATGCACCCATTGGACTTAAATCATTTGTAGGATCATTATCACTTAATAAATTTTTACTTACTTCGTTCCATCCTTCAAATGCAGGATATGAGTTCTGAGTATATGAATCCCATGCACCGTTTGATGTTCCGGTCCACATTACATCTTCATCAGTATATGGTCTCAGATAATAAGAATCTGCATCATATACAGAGCCATCAAAAGTTTTTGGAGATGGATTCTTATATTTCATATTAAAATTAAAATCATATTTATCTTTACTACCTTCATTTGTAACAACACTTACAACACCTGATTGAAGATCACCATATTCAGCATTGAATCCACCGGATTGAATCATCACTTCTTTGATACCTGAAAGTGGAATAGAAGTAATAGGAGCACCAGTCCTATCATCTTTCATCTGCATACCATCAAGCATCATTACAGATTCATCAGTATCTCCACCACGTATAGACATGCCCTCTACTCCAGCCTGCATGGTTACAACATCCACCAAACTTGAAGATGGCATTTCTTTGATACTCTCGTTTCCAATATTTTGCTGACTTGAACCAGCATCCATTTTAATGACTTTTTTCCTGGCTATTACCTCAACTACCTCACCTTCAATGGATTCTATGGTCAATTCAGCCGCAACCTTGGTTGTCAGGTCAATTTCTACTCTTACATCTTTTATTATTTGAGTAGCATATCCTATCATTGAGATTCTTAAATCATAATCTCCCGGGGGAACATTTATGATAATAAATCTACCCTCTATATCCGCAGCAGCGCCCATTTGAGTATCATTAATAACAATATTTGCTCCCACACAAGGCCCACCTGTAGCCTGCTCAGTAACAGTACCATATATTTTTCCGGTTGTTGCCGCGGTCAAATTCAATGACCATAAAAGAAAAAGAATGGAAATAAAAACAGATTTCCTGTTCATAATAGCTCCGATAATTTATTATTAAACAACCTATAAATATTAACCCGCAAAAGCAAAATTCCCGCTTTAAAAGTTAACTTACCTAACTAATCAAAATCTCAAAACATCTTTAACATTCTGCTAATTTGCTTCTCACTTGTAAAATTTCTTAGGGCTATATTAATAAAATAAAAGTTTAAAAAAAAGAAATTTGTTTGTTAAGTGTCCTTATTTTCCAAATAGGCCAAGACAAATAACAGAAAAACAAATAATTAGTGTGCGTATTTTTTTTGTAAAAAAATTATTTTACCGGCTTTTATCTAAGATAATCCCGGTTTATCAGATTATTTATATCAAACACAACTTAATGTAGTTAATTTTTCATTTATGTATCCATCTGACAAATCAAAATTCAAAAAACTCCGACCGAATATTCCAAAATTTTCAGAAATTTCACTACTGTATCCTAAATATCTGACTATTTAAAACAAAAGTCAATAATTGGTGGAAAAATAATCCGGGTTTTGTTATAATCATCCTTCACACTTCTATACATTTATTTTTTTGTCACTAATTGCTTCTTCAATATAGAAATGATTAAAGTATTTGGACTCTGTCATTTTTGAATATTAATAGATTAAAATCTTACTTTGCTCTTAAAATCATTATTTGAAAAAGTCGCGATACCCAATGATACCGGATTTTGAAACATATTCCTCATGGGCATGAGATTCTTGCTACTCACCGTCTGGCTTACAAAATTGTTCAAAGTAAGATTCCACTGAAGTTCCTGCTGTTTTGACAGTTTTAGTGAAAATAAATTGCTTTCTATGACTAATAAGCACAGTTCTTACTCCAAAAGGATTTTTGCAAAAATAAATTTGAGATATCCTGGATAAATTATTTACTAATTTTAATCAAAACCAGTTCATACTGACCTGGTCATCCTCATATCAATTATATCCAATTTACAAAAACTATTGTGTTTTTCTCAATGTTTCTACTCATCTCATTCAATAATTTACCTAAGTGATGTTCGTAATACTTAATTTTTATTTGTATTAATTGTTGAGACATTGTATTTTAATTCAGAATAAGGACAAAATGGAAAACAATAATCACTTTACCGAATCAAAAGCTCTGGAAATTGTTAGCAAAAAAACAAATCCAAGAAATGATTTCCAGGCCTTTGAACATTGGAAAAGTTGTAAATTATGCAGATCAAAATTATATCACAATGCAGCCAAAATTGGATTTTCACTGGCAAATAAAATCCAACCGACAATTCTGACCGAATTTAAACATAACGGAAAAATCAGGTTTTCAGTATACTTAAACTCATCAACAATTATTAAAATTAATATTTACAAACAGGATGAAGATTTTGTTGATTATGATATTATCAACAGGTTTCCTAATATTGCCATCGAAAACAATCGTAATAACTTAAATTCTCCTCATAAAATTCTTGAATATCTTAATGCAGGTAAACCAATTAAAGAAATCACTTTTAGTACTTTTTTAATTAAAACCCAGTTTAGTCTGGATGTGTTGTTTTGGACTTATTTAATTCCCTATGGAAAGACTTGTACTTATGGAGATATTGCAACCTGGATGAACAAACCGGGATCAGCACGTGCAGTAGGTGGAGCATTGCATAATAATCCATTACCCCTGGTTATTCCATGTCATCGTGTAATCGGCTCCGATGGTAAACTTGTCGGTTTTGCAACTGGCACAGATATGAAGAAGAAACTTCTGAATATTGAACAAAATTTTCTAAATAAAAATCAGATTCTATAAATATCAAATTCAGATTGTGCAATTTAAATTTTCAACAATCTTTATTTTAAAAACATCATTTTTCTGGTTAAAACTTGTGAATCCATCTGAAGTTTATAATTA
>JAOZSR010000163.1 GCA_029939575.1 Fidelibacterota bacterium | reverse complement strand
TTGTTGGCTTTCATTGTGAATGTTTTTCCGTTTTCCAGATTCATTTGAACTTCTTCCAGCAATGGGGAACCGATAATATAAATCCCACCGGCAGGATTTACAGGATAAAAACCCATGGCACTAAATACATACCATGCAGACATTTGTCCGGCATCTTCATTACCAATATATCCATCTGGTGCAGCTTTGTAAAATTCTCTGTCAACCTGGTGAATCACTTCCTGGGTTTTCCAGGGACGGCCAGCATAATTGTATAAATAGGCATAATGGTGGCAAGGTTCATTTCCATGAGCATAGTCTCCGATCAATCCGGATACATCATGTACAGTTGATTCCTTATGCGGTAATGTAAATAATTCTTCCAGACGATCTGCAAAGATTTTTTTGCCACCCATGAGCTCTATTAATCCATATACATCATGAGGTACAAAATAGAGATATTGCCAGGCATTTCCTTCTACATAATCACGATCATTATGAGTTTCGCGATGATAAGCCCGGGGATCAAAAGGTTCACGAAATTTGCCATTATTTAATCGTGCCCGAAAGAAACCGGTTTCCTTGTCCCAAACATTCCGATAATTCTGTGCACGTTTCAAAAATTTATTAGCAAGATCTTTATTTCCCATCTGGTGTGCTGCCAATGCTACTGTCCAGTCATCATAAGCATGTTCAAGTGTAACTGAGACTCCGGAGCGAACCAGATCATTAGGATGGTATCCTTTGGCCAAATAATGCTGTTGCCCATAATATGAAGGATAGACATCTCGTAAAGATGTATTCTCTAATCCAGGTCTTTCACTACTTACTACCATAGCATCGAGTAATTCTTCATTTGAACTACTAAGTAGACCTTTTGAAAAGGCATCAGCAATTACAGGCAAAGCATGTAAACCGATCATGCATGTGTTTTCATCCTGATACATACTCCACATAGGAAGCATCTGCCTGGGATTACGCTTATAAAAGTCAACCATTGATTTGATGATATCATCAGTCCTCTTTTGATGGATCAAAGTAAATAAAGGGTGGGTTGCCCGAAAAGTATCCCACAAAGAAAACATATGATATTTGGTAAATCCATTGGTTTCAGCAGACATTTTGCTGATTCCTCTATATTCTCCATTTACATCGTTTAAAATAGTAGGATGAATCATATTATGATATAATGCTGCATAGAATTTTGCCACATTATCATCACTGCCTTTAACAGTAAAGGGTTGAAGTTCTTTTGTCCATTTGGCATCGGCTTCATCTTTTACTTTGTCAAAATCCCAATGTGGAACTTCGGTTTGTAAATTCAGTAACGCATTTTCCATGGATACCGATGATACAGCCAACTTTACCAATATTGTTTCATCTGCTTTAGTATCAAAATTGAAAATAGCCTGTAAATGACGACAACCTCTGTCATAACTGGAATTATAAAATTGTTTTCTGTCAGCATCGTACAATTGATGTGACTTAAAAGGTTTTGAGAATTGCAGAGCAAAATGAACTTCTCTATTCGCTGCCCACCAACTACTGGAAGTTCTGTATCCCAGGATAGTCTGGTCATCATTTATTTGTACATAAGCATGATTTATTTTACTTTCAGCTCCTTTAATTATAGAGATCAGATCGAGCATAACATGAGCCGAATCGCTTTTAGGGAAAGTGTACCGATGAACACCAACTCTTTCTGTTGCTGTCATTTCAGCATTAATATTGTAATCAAGAAGGCGAACCTGATAGTAGCCCGGACGTGCACTTTCATCGTCATGGGAAAAACGGGAACGATACCCTGAATCAGGATTTTCTTCTGTACCCGGATTTACCTGAACTTTCCCAATACTGGGTACTAGTAATAAATCACCACATTCAATCAATCCGGTTCCACTAAGATGCTGATGGCTGAAACCAAGTATGGTTGGTGCGTCATAATGATAACCTGCTGCTGCATCCCAGCCATTTGTATTGCAATCAGGACCAACCACTACAGCTCCGAAAGGTACCATTGCCGATGGAAAATTATGGCAATGTGCTCCAGTCCCGATAAATACGTCAACTTTATCGGTTACCTTAGTATTTGATGTCTGTGAAAAAATTTGACTGAGTGATATTACTATTATCAGTATTAATCTGGTTTGATATTTCATGTATAATTTTTCCAATCTTGATATCCACCTCAGTGGTGGATATTTATTAAATTATTGAGGAGGAGATTTTAATTCTACAGCGTAATATGGAAAATCATCAATGTTGTCAAATAAAGAACCGGAATTTTTTCCAGTCTCGTTTAAGTTACACTCTAAATTCTTCAATCTAGCTATTAAACAATGTTATATATTTATTTTATATAATTTGTAATTATTATTCTGAATATACAATTAAAAATAATATGATTCAAATTATCTAAACCATGTTTTTGTCCGCTTACAGATAAAAACTAACAATAGCATTACTGGCACTTCAATTAAAACTCCGACAACAGTAGCTAATGCTGCACCAGAAGAGATTCCAAATAACATTACAGATGTGGCAATTGCTACTTCAAAATGATTTGAAGCACCGATTATTGCAGCTGGTGCCGCATCCTGATAGTTGAAGTTTAGTAGTTTTGCAGCAATATATCCACTGGTAAAAATTAAAATCGTCTGTATAAACAAAGGAACTGAAATCCATAATATTGTCAAAGGACTGGACATAATCACTTCACCTTTAAAACTAAAAAGTAGAATAAGTGTAAATAATAGTGCCACAATTGTAATTGGATTTAATAGATGTAGAAATTTTTCTTTAAACCATTGCTCCCCTTTCGTATTGATAATCCATTTTCTGGAAAAATATCCTGCCACCAAAGGTAATGCTACATAGATAGACACAGATAAAACCAAGGCTTGCCATGGAATTGGCAGGCTACCAACACCTAAGAGAAAACCACCTAAAAGTCCATAAAGTAATAACATAGTCAAAGAATTGATTGCAACCATAACTAATGTTAATCCATCATTTCCCTTTGCGAGGAAACTCCATACAAGAACCATTGCTGTGCAAGGTGCAATTCCCAATAAAATTGTTCCGGCAAAATAACTTCGCCATAAAGGAATCTCCAACATTTTAATACCATTTTCCAAAACTACTTTACCTGCTCCATGAGTTGCTCCAACAGGAAGATCGAGTCCAAGAGGCATTTTAACTATGTCAATAGCATCTGCTCCTATGAAATTTTTGAACATAAAACCAAGAAAGAATAATGAAATTGCATACATCGTAAAAGGCTTAATTGCCCAATTAATAAATAAGGTAAGAAAAACAGGTTTTCCACTCTTCCCAGCTTTTATGACACTGGCAAAATCAATTTTAACCATAATTGGATACATCATGAAAAACAGGCAGATAGCAATAGGAATTGAAACAACAGGTGCACCATTGACCATAATAGACATGCTATCAAGTTTATATGCAAATTGTGGTGCAATTTTACCCAATACAATACCTGCAACTATGCACAATCCAACCCATATAGTTAAATATCGCTCAAAGATATTTGACATTCTTCTATTTTCTTCTACCATAGGTTACTCTTTTAGGATAATAAATATTCTGGTAATGACATCACAAAGTCTCGTATTTCATCTCTTACTCTGCGATAGATATTGAGTTTTTCCTCCTCTGAATCTACTGATTTTGCCAAAAATGGTGGATCATCAAAACCTCGATGAATAACTTTTGCTTTTCCCGGAAAAATAGGGCAGGTTTCATGTGCATGTCCACAAACAGTAATTACATAATCTAAATCAAGATTCAAATAATCTTGAACATTTTCAGATTTGTGATTGGAAATATCAACTCCAGCTTCAGCCATTACTTTTACTGCATTTGGATTAAGTCCGTGAGTTTCGATTCCGGCAGAATAGGCTTCTATTTGATCATCTTTCAGATGTTTTGCCCAACCTTCTGCTATTTGGCTACGACATGAGTTGCCGGTACATAAAAATAATATTTTTATTTTTCTCAATATTTCAGATCCTATTTTTTTAAAAATTTATTCCATAAATATGAGTCAAACAATAATAAATGCCAACTAAGATAAATGC
>JAOZSR010000162.1 GCA_029939575.1 Fidelibacterota bacterium | reverse complement strand
CATTCATACCTCATTCATAATGTCAGCAAATTTACTTTTTACGGAATTGTCAATATTAATGAGAACAATAACTAAATATTAGTATTATCCAGAAAAATTTATGATTTTTTCAGCGAAAGCATTATATTAATTCATCATAAATAGGGTTAAGAATTGAGATTAATAAAATGATGAAATATCAAACTAAAAATATTTATTATTACAGGATCATAATTTTGCTTATTTTATTGTTAAATATAAACAAATGTTGTGTTAATAAAATAATTGTTAATTCTGCGGCAAATTTCTTTGAAGATGGAATTTCTGCAATCTATATGGAATCAGATCTAAAACTGGCTGAGGCGTTTTTGGCTAATAATTTAAAAACAATTGAAATTGTATTATCCAAAGATGTTGAAAACCAAAAACTAAATCTGTTAGCAGCACAGGCCTTTGGTGCTTATGCCTTTGCTTTTGTTGAAGATGTTGACATTCATAGAGCCGAAAATTTTTATAATCGTGGTTTAAATTATGCCTTTAAGGCATTGCCGGCAAAACTGACTTTTGACAAAAAAATAACTCCAGGTGAATTAAAAAAAATACTCTTAAAATATAAAAAAAAACATGTGCCAGCTCTTTTTTGGCTGGGATATAACTGGGGACAAATTGTACTAAAAAATCTGGATGATCCTCGGACACTTGTAAATCTGTCAAAAGTAGAATTAATAATGCAACGATGCTTAACCCTCGACGAAGCCTATAATTTTGCCGGAGTTGATCTGTTTTATGGTTGTTATTTTGGAGGACGTCCGAAAATATTAGGTGGCAATCCTCAAAAATCTAAAGAATTTTTCGATAAAAGTTTTACAATTACCGGAGAAAAATTTTATTTTTCAAAATACTTAAAAGCCCGGTATTATGCAATTCAAATTCAAGACAAACAACTTTTTGATAAATTATTAGATGAAGTATTAGATATAAATATTAATGACTTTCCTCAAGTCAGGTTAATGAATTCCATTGCAAGAAAGAAAGCCAAACTCCTGAAACTGGATTCAGAAAAATACTTCCTCACAAATTAAAGGGCAGGACCAATGAAACATTATTTATCTATTTCAATGATTATTTTTATTTTGCCAATTTTTATTTTTTCTGAAACACATACAATCAAAATGGCTACAATTGCTCCGGAAGGTTCAAGTTGGATGAATATTATGCACCAATTTGATGAGGAAATTGGAGATTTAACAAAAGGTCAAATAAAATTCAAAATATATCCTAACGGTGTTCAGGGTGATGAATTAAATATGATCAGAAAAATGAAACTTGGGCAAATTCATTCAGCCTCTTTTACCGGAGTAGGTTTAGGTGAAATTGTACCTGAAGTCCGAATCCTTGATGTCCCGTTTTTATTCAAAAACAAGCAAGAGGTTGAATATATTTACAACGTTCTTTTTGAAGAATTACAACAAAAATTTATTAAGAAGGGTTTTTTTATTGTTGGATTCGCAGAAGTCGGTTTTATCTATCTATTTACTGAAAATAAAATTAATACACTTCAGGACCTTCAAAATACTAAAATGTGGTTATGGAAAACCGATCCTCTTGCCAGAACCGCTTTTGATATTCTGAATATACCAGCGATTCCACTTGATATTACAGATGTATATACTTCTCTTCAAACTGGATTAGTCAACGGATTTTATATTTCGCCCTATGGTGCACTAGCTCTGCAATGGTTCACACATACACAAAATATGCTAAGCACTCCACTTACTCATTCTATTGGCGCAGTTTTGATTACAACCAAAAAGCTGAACTCCATTCCAAAAGAATCCAGACAAATATTCATTGAAAAAACCAGGGAATATCTCCACAAAATTATTATTAAAGGCAGAAATGAAAATCGGGAATCAATTATTGCTCTCCGGGAAGCAGGTGTTCAGATTTCACCAGCAAATCAGTTATTACAGGATAAATTTGATAAAGCCGGAATTCAAACCCGTGAAAAAATGGTAGGCAAATTATATTCAAAAAAATTTCTTGATAAAGTAATTAATCTTTTAGAAGATTATCGTTTAGATGAAAAGAGTGATTGATTTTTTACATTATAAATAATGCTAATTAAATAATTTTTTCTAATATTTATATAAATTTTGAAAATATAAAAAAGGAAATTCACTACATTGATAAATAAAATATTCTTATTAATTGAAAAAGTATGTACTCTATTTGCGGCTTTTTTAATGCTTTCCCTTGTTTTTTTCTCATTTTTACAAATAATACTACGAAATTTTTTTGATATAGGATTAATAACAATTGAAGACTTTACTCGGAATGGAGTTTTATGGATTACCTTCATTGGCGCAATATTAACAACACTAAATTCAAAACACATTTCAATCGATATTTTACCCCAATTTATAAAAGGTAAAACAAAAAAATATATTAGCTTGCTGCTTGCTATTTTATCATCAATAATCTGCCTGATCTTCACCTGGTATGCTATTTCCTTCATTCGTCTTGAATTTGAAATGAAAATTAAAATAGCCGGAATTTTACCAATTTGGATTTTTGAAATTATTATCCCGATTGGCTTTTTCCTTATCGCTGTTTCTTTTATTTTAAAATATTTTATTACTAGGGATTACTCCGGACAACAAGACCTTAATACCCGAGGTCAAAGATAATTATGACCTTACTAATAACTATAATTATTTTATTATTCATTATGATTGGAGTACCGCTTTTTGCGGCAATTGGCTTGGCCTCAATTTTACTATTTTTAAACGGTGGAATTGATCCTACAATAGTACTTATCGAAATGAATAGATTAGCTTCGGCTCCTACCTTATTAGCGATTCCATTATTCACTTTAGCCGGTTATATTCTTGCTAAAAGCAAAGCACCTGAAAGGTTATTTAAATTTGCCAATACATTGTTAGGCTGGTTACCTGGTGGTATTGCGATTGTTTCCTTAGTAACATGCGCCCTGTTCACTTGTTTAACCGGTGCATCAGGAATCACAATAATCGCTATAGGTGGCCTGATATACCCGATTTTAAAAAAACAAAATTATTCTGAAAAATTTTCATTAGGCCTTATTACCAGTTCCGGAAGTTTGGGTTTACTATTTCCGCCCAGTTTACCCTTGATTTTATATGGAATGGTAGCATCAGTATCAGTAGAAAAATTATTTTTAGCAGGCATAATTCCGGGAATATTACTGATCTTCGTTTTATCATTATATTCGATATATAAGGAACCTCCACAAGAAAAAAACAAAGAGAGATTTACCTTTTATAAATTATTTAAATCCGGAAAAGACGCAGTTTGGGAAATAATTATTCCAATTATTGTCATTACATCGATTTATAGTGGAAAAGCCTCAGTTGTAGAATCTGCAGCTATTACAGCCTTTTATGTTATGATTGTAGAATTTCTAATCAAAAAAGATATAACAATAAGAAAAGATTTGATTCCAATAATGGGTGATAGTGTACAGTTGATAGGCGGTATTCTGATTATTCTTTGTTCTTCGATGGGATTCACTGCATATTTAATTGATGAGCAAATTCCCCAAAACGCTTTGGTTTGGATTCAGAGTATTATTACTTCTAAGTACACATTTTTGATAGTTCTTAATATATTTTTGCTAATTACCGGAACTTTATTGGATATTTTTTCCGCAATAATCATCATTGTACCATTTATTGTGCCAATAGCAATGAGTTATGGAATTAATCCTATTCATCTTGGGATTATTTTTCTTACAAATTTAGAGATTGGATACCTGACACCTCCTATTGGAATGAATTTATTCATCTCAAGTTTTCGTTTTAAAAAGTCAATTACATATTTATACAAATCCAGCATTCCATTTTTAATTATTCTTCTAATTACATTAATAATCATAACCTACATACCAGGTTTAAGTTTATTCCTCCTTAAAAATTTTTAGGTCTGATTCAGGTACCGGATTTATTGATTAGGTACAATATATATCTAATATTTTTAAAAGTTTATGACAATTTAAAATATTGCTTTCGAAAATTTCTTTTGATGTTAAGATATGACAATTCCGCAAAAAGTAAATTTGCTGTCATTCTGAATAT
>JAOZSR010000086.1 GCA_029939575.1 Fidelibacterota bacterium | reverse complement strand
TGATTATACTTTGGGATTCATAGTCATAAGTCAGGATTTGTGAGTAATTCCTTTTTGAACTCATCCCCTCACAATATATTATCGAAAATCTATAATTTACCCGCACTCCCCTTCTCTTACAAGAGAAGGGGACGGGGGATGAGTTCTAAAATAAAAAAGCCACCTCAAATAAATGAAGTGGCTTTAAAATCTTAATACGAGTTAAAAGTACTAATTATCTCATTAACATCATTTTTTTAGAAATAGATTTGCCTAAAGACTCTAACCTATAAACATAAACTCCGGATGCTACACCCATTCCATTCGTGTCTTTTGCATCCCAAACAACTGAATGAGTTCCACTATTATGAACGCCATTAACCAGGTTACGAATAAAATTACCTTTTAAATCATAAACACTGATAGAGACAACCTCTCGTGAAGGGATAACATAAGAGATTGAAGTAGTTGGATTAAAAGGATTAGGATAGTTTTGATTTAACTGGTAAGATTTAGCAATTAAAGCATTCTCACCAATTCCTTCTGGGCCGGTAGATTCCAGGGTTACAGAAAAAGAACCGGATGATTCTTCCAAATCATTACCACTAACATCTGTGGCAACAACATTATTAATCGCTAATTCAAGAGCAACTTCTTCAGGAACGGTTTTTAAAAATTTCGCTTCAATATGTTCTTCATTTCCTTCAATATAAGCGGATAAAGACATACTAAACCAAATAAAGGTTGTAATTCCTTCATCATTTTCACTACCAGTAAATGTCAGGCCTCCAACATCAGCAAGTCTATTTAATGATATTAAAGATTCCGGAATTAATTCAAGTACATTAGGTGTGTCGCAAACTTCAAATTGTAATCCAGCTAATTGGGCTGTATTTTCCAAATTAAATGTTATAGTAACAGTATCACCGTTCTGTACAAGATTGCTAATAGTTACTTCAGCATCAATTGAATCAGGTAAACCGGCAAGAGCCAAGGAGCTAAATAACAAAACAATAGCAAATATCAATATTTTTTTCATAACACCCTTTCTTTTTATCAAATTAAAAAAACGGTGTGAGACATTACAATCTCACACCGCGAAATATAATAAATTATTTGATAAAAAACATCTTTTTCATATCGTTAAATTTTCCAGCTTCCATTTTGTAAAAATATAGACCGGCTGGAACTTCAAGACCATTCACATCTTTTCCGTTCCATTGAATAGTATGTAAGCCAGCTTTTTGTGAAGCATTAACCAATGTTTTAATTTCCTGTCCCAACAGATTATAAATAGATATTCTTACCTGAATATTTGCCGATAAATTATAGCTAATATTTGTAGTTGGGTTAAAAGGATTAGGATAATTTTGGTTTAATGAAAAATCAGATGCTATGGCAGATACTACTTTTACCTTTTTTCCGCCACGGTCTGCAACTATAACGCCACTCAATTCTGCTGGTTGGCTAAGAGTTACAACGGGTACATTAGTAGGTAAACTTAGTCCCTTTGTATAAGCCACAACTTTAGTAAAACTTCCATTTTGCTGATATGACAGTTCTACACCAGGACCTGCTGTTAATTCAATATCTCCGACAGATTTCAGGGTAAATTGGATACCGCCGATATCTCCATTGGAATTTAAATTAACCTGGTTACCCTGGATTGAAACAGAGGCCGTTGAAGCCGGAATAAAATCCTGTTTTCCTAAAATAATATTAAGAATTTGGATAACATCATTAACATCAATCGCTCCGTCTCCACTTATATCTGAAGCAACAGATTCATAGTCGCTAGGCTCCATTACGCCAAGAATAAAGTTAACAACTTTAATAATATCAGCAACATTGATATTACCATCACCGGTCACATCACCATACATTACTGCAAGATTAGTTGTTAAATTTTCTATTAGTGTTGTGAATTCTGCAAAATCAGCAGAAGCAATAGCCTCCGGTGCAAAACTAAAATAAGCTGTATTATAGTCACCGCTATTGGCAACACCCATATCTTCACCGTTGTCTTTACCAGTGAAAATCAACCGGGAACCGGCTTCAGCATTTGGTGAAGCATAATCGCCCCAATTTGTCCAGCCAAGGCCTTCATATACTAATGGACCATAAGCAACCGGTGAAGCAAAAGAACCTGTTAAAGCATCTCCGGCAACTCCATAAAATTCTAAGTCAGCAGAACTATTTTCCCCATCAACAGGATCGTTAACGAAATCACCAACTCCAAAATAATCATAAGCAAAATCGCCAGATTCAAAAGTACCGCTTTCATCTAAACCCCAGGCGAAAAACCAATCTTGATCAGATAATACAAGACTTCCACCATTTTCAAGGAAATCAGCAATTCCGTATATATCTTCCTGGTCTGTTGTAGGTACAACCGTTGTTCCGAAACCAGTAACAAAAATCAAATCAAAACCCGGATGATTGACAACAGAACGATGTAATCCGCCTTCATCATTCGTATTCCAGGTTGCATAATCCAATCCCAAATCATCCATAGCTAAGGCAAATAAAGAATCACTTGAACCGTTTCCAGCATCTATTACCATAATATTTGCTGTAGCCGGTGGAGTTTTTACAACATAACTAAACCAACCAACCGAATTAGACATTTCACCAACATCTTCTGCTATTACAGCATATCGAACTGTATCTCCGGCAGAGGCACCGGTTATTGTTCCTGAATACAAATCCCCTTCAACCAGAGTCATTTCTACTTCTACATCTTCAGTTTCTACTCCGTTTTGTTCGAAATAATATCTTAGCGTAGCTGTAAATTCATCGCCTTCCATCTCAAATATTTCAGCTGTAATTTCAGCTTCTGTGTCATACATGTTTGAAAATTCAGGTACATTTTCAATAAATGGTGGTGCGTTTGGATATTCAACTTCAATCATCATAACATGATTTAAAGCATTAATTGGATCCTCTTGTCCATTTGTAACAGCATAATAATTTGCCGGTTCAGGATCAATTGCTTTTAGTGTTGAGAAACTATAGATATCCCACCACCAATCACAAATTTGATAATCATCATCCTGCCAAATACTTGGTCCATCTACACCATCAGTAGCATATCCAACCCACAATTCTGTACTGTCACCGGTTAAGAGTGGATTCATACCACCCGGATAAGCAGCATCAACATCAAGAACATTCCAAACAGGTTCCCAATCGCCAAGACCGTTAAACTGATCTGCAGGTTCCTGGGCATCACAGGCTAATGAAGCATTATATGGTAAATATGGTTGAGCGCCCGGCACTACTGTACCATCATCACCTTCAAAACCATTTTCCGGCAGGTTAACAAAACGTCCGGTACCATCGTTGGAAGGCCAGTAACATGGACCCCAAAACATAAAAGAAGCGTTTCCAGCAGTCATATTCTGCATGAATACCTTCTTAACATAACCATCGGCAATCAAAGTGAATCGTTTAATTACCGTATCAATTTCTTCAGGTGCCTGAGCATCTGCCAAAACACTTGTATAGCCTTCTGGTGATTCTAAAGGAAAAAAGTTCCAAATAGTATCCACTACTACTTTTTCTCCTTTAGCATCAGTTCTTACTCCAAGATTATGAAACTGATTTCCTCTTTTAATAACATGTTTAGATGACATGTTTGGATAGGAATCAAACTTCAAAGTCTTTTCTGGAGCTTTCGCAAAACAAAAAACAATACTAAGTATCATTAAAACAACAATTAGTTTGCTTAATTTCATGATGTTTCCTCCTTTTTTATGAATTACCTTGTTCATTTACTATAATATAAAAAAATAAATTTAAATTAAAAGGCCATTTCTAAACCATATCTGGAAATTCCACCAAAATATTTGTGGTTTTCCCATGAATATTGTATCCACATATCTTTAGAAAAATATTTCCCAAAATTTATTCCGCCACCTAAAGTCCAGGATTTCATATTGCCGCCAATATCTTCAAAATCTGCTTTGGGGGAAATCATCGATTCAAAATTTCCGTGTCCGGCACCAATGTAATAATAATCGGCATATTGCCACTCCAATCCCAATTTGAGTGATTCCTGCTGGTCAATTGAATTACCTGCTTCAAAATGGAGAACAAGTTTTTGCATTTCCGTTAATTTGATATTTGAAGCCAATCCCAATGAAAAGGATAAGGGAATAGAAAAGTCTTCAGATATTAAACTATATTTCACATCTTCTTCCTCAAAGGGATTTTCTGTTATTGCCTGTAATCCCTCTAAGCCTTCTCCGGAATAGCGCATATCATTTCCAAAATTCTTGATTACAAAACTAACTGCTGTATTTCCCAGTAAGCCTGTTTTATAAATCGCACCGACATCAAAAGCCCATCCATAAGCACTGACCTTATCTATAGTCAATCCCAATGCTTTAAAAGTTACTCCGGCGTCAAATTTATTTGTCATTGACCAGGCATAACTCACTCCAAAAGCAAAGTCATTAACTGAAAAATGATTTCCGGTTCCATCGGGCTGTTCTATAGTTGTCTCCATAATATCACCGGAAAACAAACCAATCCCATGGAATCCAAGCGTACCTCTGCCCATAGGTAGAGCCAAAGCAATATTTTCATAATTAATATCCACAAAATAATCAGCATGAGAAACTGACATGCATTTTTGTGATACTGAATTCAATCCAGCCGGATTCCAATAAACAATTTCTGCCGAAGGTGCGCCAATTGTATATGCTCCTCCAACTGAAGCGCCTCGTACACCTGGAAAAATCGCCAAAAACTGGGCACCGGCACTACTCTGGCCAGCATATACATTCGTGAGCATTAATATTACGATAGCTGTTAAGCTAATTCTTGATAAAAACTTTTTCATCTTTTTAACCTTTTATTTATCATGGTCCAAGTATTATTGCAAATTTCCCGGTTTGGGTCTCTTTTTCGCCATCAATCCATGCTTCAAGATGGTACAAGTATAACCCACTGGCAACCTTTAGACTTTCAAAATTTCTCAGATCCCAGGAAAGTGTTCCATAACTATCATACGTTTCATTTCCTTCTACAATTCCATCTTTTTTCAAATGGGCCACCATATTACCTGCAAGATTAAAAATCCTGATATTTACAGGTTGAAGTTTACCATTGTCATCTAAGCCAGGTGAAGGTAAATGAGTAAAATTGATATGCTGATTATAACGGTCAGTATCCCATGCGGCTCTGACATAATAAGGATTTGGTACAACGCGAATATCATCCAAATTCACTTTTTCTTTTTTAGTAAACATATTTGTGGTTGTAAAAGAAAACCTATCATTAGTTGTAATCGGCCTGGAAGTAAAGATATATAATGTATCATCAGAGGTCGGTGGATTTAAAGTATCACTAATTCCCAGGTTTTCATCTTCATAAATGGCTTTAAAATTAATCGAAAAGGAATTTGTGCTAATTAATGAGTCTTCTCTGACAGACTCTGCTAATACATCAACTTTATTTTTCGAATTACTTGTTAACCATGGAACCACAGGATCCATCGGGTTTGTGCTATTCCATGACCTGCTTTGAATTCCTAAAGTACTATTCCATACTTTCCATGGTACTATTTGGGTAAACTCAGTATCACCTAACTTATGTTTAAATTCCTGGAATGCTGAGGCAGTACCTTCTTCCGGAAATGTTACTATAAAATCATAGGGTTCAAGTCTACCCTTTTTAGTAGTAAATTTATAGATATAATCAACATCGGTGCCAAGACCCCAGGTTACAGAATCAATCTCAAGGGTTGGGGAATAGGCAGCAAACAGAAATCCGTGAGATATAGTATCACCGGGAGTGTCACTTTCTTCTTCGGGATAATACAAATTATTCAAACTATAGCGATTTTCATTTAATAATATTTTACCACTAACTTTGCCTGTATAAGCATCTCTCACAAATACATCTGAGTGTTGAAATGTTGCGGCTGCATTTATGGTTGAAGGAAAATCAGTGTCCCTGGAAAATTTTATGATTCCCGTTCCATAATTAATAATTCCGGTTAAATCTACACCATCCAGGCTTCCTGTCAATAGCCCGCTTGAATCTGCATCACTAAATTCACCCGATTCACTACCTGTCAGGCTAATTGTAACAGAACCCGGTATTATGGGAAACTTACCAAGATCAATATCCCAGGCAACAGAATCAGGGCCGGAACCAAAATCTCCGGAAACATTTATTAATGTTTTTGATTCATCAATTAAAATTCCATAATTCGCATCAACATTAGATGTATCTTCAGGATTATTGGAGAAAAACTTAAAGTTATAACGGTGACCTGTCAATTTTCCATGATCAGTAATAGCTCTTAATATCTGGCCTGTTGTATTTCCGGTACCGGCATGAAAAACTTCAGACAGATCAGGTTCGCCGGCATATTCAAGAGCGATATGCTGAGGAATAGCAGCCTGCATATTTTGATAAAAACTACTTTCCAAAGATGGAATTTCCAAAGCCGGTTCGCCTTTATCATAAGATGTAACTGAATAATAATAGGTCAAACCATTTTCCACATCTTCATCAACAAAAGTATATTCCAATCCAGACTGATCACCAAGGTCAGCACCTGGAAAAGTTTTGACTATAAAAACATCGCCAGGCTGTGGTGAAGTCGATTGCAAAGCTTTTTCAGAATCAGTAATAATTCCATTGCCATCCAGATCAACATAATTCCCATCTGAAATCCGAATAAATGCACCATTAAAGAAAATGTCCTGACCTGATACATAAATTGGATAAGACGGCTGAACTCCTGCAAAATGATTTGCCTCCCAATCATCAAACATACAAAAACCATATCCCTGGCTGACAGCCGAGGAACCGGTATAAGGTATTATCTTTGTTTCATCTACATCATACATAATAATACCAAGAGTATCTATGAACACGCCATCTTTTTCAATCTGTATAGTTTGAAATTCCAGAGAGTATGTTCCCTCTTTTAAAATACCATCTAGAGTTTCATAATCATAATTATGATCGTCAATATATTCATTGGACAAAAAGCCCATATCTTCAGCAATTAAATTTGACTGACCTATTTTATATTTAATAGAAATATCATATTCCGAAGAATCATCGTCAACATCATAATCTGCTAACAATTCCCAGGTTCCCTGGAGTCCGGATGTACTTTTATAAACACGATATCCTGCAAAATCCTCTTTACCTGTAAACGGATCAATTGCTTTCTCAGCATTATCCTGCCAGGATAAATATAATGTTTGATTCCCGGGTTGAATAGCCAGATCCGGTGATGGAGGAGGTTCAGGTCCAATAAAACCGGTATTATATTTTGCAATGGCAGCGGCAGTATTTTCTTTTAATTCAGAAAGTGATGCTCCTGCAACAATTGCAATTGTTACACTGATTTCTTCACCCGGTTCAAGGTGCAGAAAAGGTCCCGATGAAGCTAACTGACGTACATCCTGAGCCTCTTCGAAAACTTCGAATGAATCCTGCAATGCTAATTCAAAATATTTTAAATGATCTGTTTCGTCATCATCAACATCTCCGGCAAAACCCTCACTTTTCCCAAGATCACTTCTGATCCAGGTCTGAAATCCAGTTAAACCTATCTGAGGATATTCATCAATTTCGTCTGTATATCCATCAAAATCATTATCAATACCATCATTTCCATCATGAACTGTTCCATCGGGAAAATACTTTCTTGGAGTTTCAACGAAAACAGAACCCATATATCCGGCGGAAGTTTGCCATCCGGTCTCCTGTAAATCAGAATCATAGGAATATCCCAGATTTAATTTTCGGTCAAATCCAATCAAATCATCATCAGCATAACCGACATCATTATCCATAAAATATCCTACAAATACATCATGGACTGGAAAATCATTCATGTTTTTAATTTTATAATTCATATAAAGATAATCATCTATACGCCAGGAGTATGTCCTCTGCTCTACACGAACACCAAGTGGCCTAATATCATATCCGGTTATCCATAAAAAACTAGCGTCCCGTTCTTTAATATAATCTCCAAAAACAGCGTAAGAATCTTCATCGGAAATGATATCACCTATTTCATTACCTAACTGATCTTTTCTTAGAGGATCAAGTAAAATCAAATCCGGATCTAAAAATTCATTGTTATCTAAAAGCACCTGACGTTTTTCATTAATTCCCTGATAATCAAGTCTAAAAACAGTATCAGATTCTGTCTTCCCATAATAATCTCCTGGTTTGGGAAAAAAATATGACCATGGTTCCTGATAATCTTCCAGATTTTTATTTTTCTGTCCAAAAAGGAATTCACCAACTTTGGTTGGATCTTTCCCGTCAAGAACACCGTTAATTCTTTGATCCGATTGCCAGAGTTTTGAAATCGCTCCCATCTCTGAATAATAAGCAGCAGTGGCTACTCTGACATTTTTTATAGCTCTTCTTGTTCTTACAAAATTTCCACTTTCATCAAACAAACTGTCGATAACACCAACATTTTCCAGGCTGGCATCTATTTCCAGATCTCGATCATCAGCAGTATTAAAATTGTCCGATCGGGCACCAATCCACAATCCGGCTCCCCAGACATAATATTGGTTAGTTCCTCTTGGGAATTCACCTGTTCGGCCATTAAATAAACCATATCCGGAAGGAAACATTCCATCATAATGTTCCCAGCCCCCGGGTGGTTCAAATATTCCATTTTGTCCTGTATTACTTATAGTATATTTTGTTAAAAAACCCGAGCCAACCCAGGAAACCATAATATCCGGTACAACTTCTGAGGTTGTTTTGGCTAAAGGGCCATACATTTGTTTTGTCCCGCTGTCTTCTCTAAGTCTTCCAAAAGATGCAAAGGGGAGTATCAAAATAAAAAATAACAAAATACTCTTTTTAATATTATTCATTACAATATCCATATTCTATATTCCCGTATCTTTTAATTAAAACGTTAATGTAAATCCAAGACGTATTTGTCTTGGAGCACCATAATTAAATGGTGAAGTAAATAATTCTTTCCGTAATTGCATATGTATATCATAAGCCTGCTCCGGAGTTTTTATCAATGCTCCTGTAATTGGGTTTTCATGACCTACATATTGCATATAACGACTTCTTTCGAATGCCGGAGGTCTGCCCGGATCATCTGCTTCACCGGAAAATGTATAGACACTGGCAATATTTAATGTATTAAATAAATTTCTGATATCAACATAAAAACTAAGGGAAATGCTTTTAGAAATTTTAAAATATTTTTCCAGTTGCATATCAACCCTGAAATTAGAGGGCATTCTTTTTGATCCAATCTCAAGCATTTTTCCATTTTTATCAGAAGGAGTGTATGGTCTTCCGGTATAAAAATAAGAGTTACCGTAAATACTAAATCTCTGAAATGGTTTCATACCAAAAATTGTCGGACCAAATTTTTCCGGTAAATAATACCCCAAATTACCTTTAAATGAATGTGTAATATCATATTCTAAAGGATATTCTTTAGCCGGTAACGGACGATCAAATTGATTAAAATAATTCTCATAAAACTCTCTGCTTGAGGAGCCGGTTCCTTTAGCATCCTGATATGTATAACTAAGTTCTCCGTTAAAACCCATAAAATGTTTCATCTTAAATTTTAACTCAGCGCCCTTGATTTTAGCAAAATCAACAGTTTCATTATAAGTTACAGTTGCAGGTGTACCTTCATAAATTAAATTATAAGTCCTGGTGGCTGTTAAATTATCAACATCTTTATAATATAGAGCAACCTCTAAACCAAGTCCTTCAGCTAAAGTGTGTTTTAATCCAAGCTCATAAGAGGTTGTGTGTTCCGGTTCTACATCAGGATTTCCAACTAGTGGATAGCCGGTTGAAATATCCATATATAAATTCTGATAAATACTACCTAACGCAGGTACCTGGAAAAAATGACCATAATTCGCATACATAGCGGTTTTATCCGACACAGCAAAGGAAATTCCCAACCTCGGACTAGTCTGAATTTTAGGAGTAGCCATTTTCCTGTCAATTTCACCATCGTTCTCTGAGCCATCCGGATTATTAACTGCGTCATAATTATCTCCGGCAGGATCAGGATTAGTAATAATATCATATCCGTCTTCAAATTCATTGGCCAGTCCATCACTTCCACAATCGACATTGTCAAAATCCCAAATTGTATTAGCATGGGAATGAAAATAATCAAACCTGGTTCCAAAACTTACAATCAGATCTTCATATTCAAATTTGTCTTCAATCCAAAGTGCACCGGTTACCGGTTTATAATCATATTTATCAAAATAAGGCTGATTGTTAGCGAACTGGACATCCATATAATGCAGGTTTCCATAAGTCCACTTCCAACCAAATTTAACATCATTATGTATATTTATCTGGGAATTAATATTAAATTCTGTAGTATACAATTTTGTTTTTTGCTCATGAAACCGTGGTCTCCCCGGACCATAAGTAAAAACATTAAATAAGTCTCTATCCCAATAATATCCATTATGGAAATCACCATAATACCCATACAGATCAATCACTTTCTGTTCATCATTTGTTGAATATAAATATTCATTATAATCATCAGTATCAAACTCTCTTAAATGAGCAGTGTTATCATTTGCATCATACCATTGAGATTCCTCATCTAATTCAGAAGGAATATACCAATGATGTGCGTCATGGCTCCTTCTGTTTAATGCGGCTACTTCATCTTCGGGACTTGACCATGTACCTGTTGATAAATCATAATATCCCAATGTAGCATAATGATAATAAAAAGCCTGATCTTCAAAGGAAGAATTCTGTAGATTTTCCCCATCCGGAGTCAAATAATAATCCTTGATCATATTTGCACCATTATCATCAATCAGTGCTTCCCATTCTCTGGTTTTAGGATCATACCAGCCATTATTGGTTGCCTCATTCACCCATTTAAGCCGGGTTGAAATATAACTAAAATCCTTGTAACTTGCCCCTTCACCGGAACTAAAATTACTATATGTATCATAGTATGAAGTCAATAAATACCAAAATGTATTTTTCGAAGCAGTCCCCTGAAATTTCAAGCTTAATCTGCGATGGCCGTCTTCGCGATTATAATAAGATTGTAACCAATTACCTTTTGAAATTCCATGATTATATAACAATTGATCATTATCTGAAAAAGAACCATCAACTGTAACCTTAAAAGCAGAACCTTCGGGTCGATAAGCCAACTTCAGGGTTCCACTCGGATTTTTTTCAGAATTATGTGTTTGTTTTACCGGACGAGGATTCCTATCTGAAGCATCTTGTGTGGATAAAGATAAAAAATAATTTCCGTTATTATTTGTAAAAGGTATAGGACCTCTAATATTAAAATGATATTTATTATATCCAAAATCCAAATCGCTGTCTATTTGTGATGGAAATCTATCGGACTCATATTCAATTGTACCGGCATGAGTTGTGGTCTTCCTGCCACCTTTAGTAATAATTGTAACAACACCTGACATGGCCTCTCCGTATTCTGCAGAAAAACCACCAGAAGAGATCACAATCTGATCAATGGCGCTGTTATCAATTTCCAAACCCGCACTATGGTCAACCGGATCGTTGGTCATGACGCCGTCTACGAAAAATGCGACTTCGCCTGAACGACCTCCCCGTAAATGAATTCCCCTTGCACGGCCACCCTCTGTTTCAATTGCGCCGGAAGCACTTGCAAGCACATCATTAAAATCAGATACTGGCATACGTCCAATTTCTTCACTGGTCAATTCCTTTTGGGCTGTTGGAGCTCTTACAGCAACAACACTTTTCCTTGCATCAGCGACCACCTCAACCGCCTCACCCTCGACAGCCTGTACTTCGAGATCAAAATTCAAAGTTTTGGACTGTCCCGGAAAAATCTCAACACCCTGAAATCTAAATGACGAATAACCAATATAAGTTACCCTAACATCATGCTTTCCAGCCGGAATATTTGTTATCAGAAACTCACCGTTTACATTTGTTGCACAACCACGGGAAGTACCAATAACTATCACATTTGCCCCAACAAGTGGAAAACCGCCATTTTTATCTAATACCCGTCCACGAATTTTTCCCGCAACCCTATCAGATTGAGCAAAAAGCCCGACGGTTAAGAAGATAAAAATACAAAAAATGCTAATAATACGTTTTAACATATCTCACTTACTCCTATATATTTAACACCCCTGTTTTGCCAGGGATGCATTCTCACCATATATTCAACATAAAATTTAAACTAAAAACCAATGCCTGTCAAGAGCTCAATCAACTTCGATAGTTTAATATTTTCACACTTCTCACCCAACTGCAATAAAAATAAACACTAACGGCTCCAACAGCCAAATATCTTTCTTTTCACTGTTCAAACATGAATATTTAAAAACTATCCAATTATTTGCAATTTTCAAACTAAAATTTTCTTCATTGTTAATTAACTACCTGTAACAATAAAGAACGGACTGTTCTGAAAACTTTTATAACTGGGCCTCAATCTATCTGTATTATAATATTTTTCTATATTAACATTTTTATTAGCGCTGACTACTATATCAAGAGGAACATCGCCATAACGGCCATTGGTTAGATTTACTAAACGTCCATGTTTTCTTTTTAATACCAGGTCAAGGGCAAGATTTCCATAAGCCATTGGCACTACCGAATCAACAGCATCAGGAACTCCACTGCGTACTATATATCCTAATTTTTGATAAATAACATTTATTCTACGCTGGTTATTATATTTAGGCGCCAGCTCTTTTAGTTTCAGACTAACCTGATGACCAATTCCACCTAGTTTTTTATGTCCATACATATCTTTTTGTTCTTCCTGGAAAACCATTTCAGCCCCATGAAACATTGCTCCTTCCGATACCAGAACAACAGAATAAATACTGGGATTATTATACCTATCCGCTACCAACAGTTCGGTTAATCTATCAATATTAAATTTGTATTCAGGAATTACACATCTATCTGAAGCTCCGGCCATTGTAGGTAATAAAGCTGTATATCCGGCATAACGGCCAAAGACCTCAATCACCAAAAATCTTTCGTGGGAACCAGCAGATGTTCTTAAAGCGTGGGTTAGTTCAATAGTGCGGGTCACGCAAGTGCTAAATCCAATACAATAATCTGTTCCATTAACATCATTATCCATTGTTTTTGGAATTGCTACTATTTTGACACCCTGATTAAACAATTTCACAGCATAACTGAGAGTATCATCTCCACCCATAGGAATTAAATAATCAAGCCCAAGATAATCAATATTTTTTAACACCTCTGAGGTTATATCATTTTTTTCATCTGAAAATTTATTTTTTAAATGGTCCGGAACATCAAGTTTTGGGATACTGGCAGGATTGGTACGTGAACTATGTAAATAAGTGCCACCTGTACGCACAACCCGGTTTACGATTTGTTCTGTTAATACCACATAACTATTGCTATTATCCGCATCTCTGTTTCTAACAATATCAGTTAATCCTGCCCAACCTCTACGAATCCCAATCACCTCGTGTCCTTCCCGTAAAGCCCGGATTGTAATAGCGCGGATTGCAGGATTAAGTCCCGGAACATCACCACCACCTGTTAAAATTCCAATTCTCATATTTTGCTCCAGTTTTTATTTACTCTCAACTAAAAAAAAACTTAAACGATAATAACTAATAATGCAATTTATTTATCTTAATTTTTAACTTTTCCGAAATATTGTTTGTAATTGAGTATATTAATTGAGATTTGCCCAAAATTTCAACCTCTTTGTTTAAACCATATCAATAAACAGCCTCACTTCTTATACCTCTCAGGCCAGAGAGATTCCAGGAATGATTTTAATCCGGCTTCCCGCCCCAATTCTGTTGGTTTATAATAGACCTGTGGTTTTACCTCATCTGGAAAATAGTTCTGTTTTACAAAGTGGTTTTCAAAATCATGAGCATATTTATAATTTTTACCATAATCCATAGATTTCATCATCTTTGTAGGAGCGTTTCTCAAATGCAGAGGAACATCTGGCAAGGGACCATTTTTTACAGCGGCTTTTGCCAAATGCAATGAATTATACGAAGCATTACTTTTGGGCGATGAAGCCAGGTATGTGGTAATTTGAGCCAGAATTATTCCCGCCTCGGGCATTCCAATATTATGCACAGCTTCAAAAGCAGAATTTGCCAGCATTAATCCTGAAGGATTTGCATTTCCAACATCTTCACTGGCAAGAATTATCAAGCGTCGTGCGATAAACTCCGGCTTCTCCCCACCCTCCAACATTAACGCCAGCCAATACATTGCAGCATCAGGATCACTCCCGCGTACACTTTTAATAAATGCAGAAATTATATCATAATGATAATCTCCATTTTTATCATATAACAAATGACGTTGCTGCAATGCCTCGTTAATTGTTGAAATATCAATTACTTTCTTAGCACTGCTTTTTGTCATATAAAAGGCAATTTCAAGTCCATTTAACAATTTCCTGGCGTCACCATTTATATTCCGAATCAAAAATTCCTGCGCTTCTTTTTCCAAACTAATATTACTTGTTTTTAAAATTTCATCTTTTGAAAACGCATTATCCAGAATTCCTTCCAGATTTTGCAAGGACAGGGCCTCTAATTTCAAAACGCGACATCTCGATAATAAAGGAGAAATCACTTCAAAAGAAGGATTTTCCGTTGTTGCACCAACCAATATTATTGATCCATCTTCTACTGCATGCAGAAGCGCATCCTGCTGGGCTTTGTTAAACCGATGAATTTCATCGATAAACAAAATCGTCGATTTTCCGGTAATACGATTTAGCTGAGCCTGTTCAATTACTTTACGTACATCTTTCACTCCCGACGCAACAGCATTTAGTTGAAAAAAAACAGCATCTGAATAATTTGCCATTAATTTTGCCAACGTGGTTTTACCAGATCCTGGCGGACCCCACAAAATCATAGAAAATATCTTTCGACTCTTTAATATTCTATTAAGAATTTTACCTTCGCCGGTTAATAAATTTTGACCAAAAAAGCCCTCAAGGGTTTTTGGACGCATTCTCTCTGCCAAAGGCAAAGCAATATGTTTTTCTTTATTATTTTCCTGTGCAAATAAATTCATTTACTCTCCTTATCAAAAATTTAATCCATGTAGCAAGTAAAAGCAAACCAATATCTACGGAATACCGCAATACCAAAAATTTT
>JAOZSR010000085.1 GCA_029939575.1 Fidelibacterota bacterium | reverse complement strand
AATCATTTACTTAAATTCCACTAACCATTAAGAATCATATAGAGCCTTTAAAATTAATACTAAAAAAAAATCATTTTCTATTAAAAATTTTTTTCATTATCCATTGTAATTCATATAGAACCATTTTTAATAATTATTGCCCTACCGCTTTTTCCATCCATCATTATTTTCATTGGCTTGGAAACATTAGCATGCACAAAAAATTCTGAGCGCTTAACAACAGTTTGTCTATGTATCCATTCCCAATTGATAAAATCATTTCCCGAATTAAATGGAATAGAAAAATAACCAATTTTCCGAGCAATAATATTATGAAAAAAATGAGTGCCTTGCGAGGGATCAATATTAAAATCTTTGAGTGCTGTTTCAATTATTACACATGCATTATTTATTTGAACATAACGAACAGGAATACCAAGGAATCTATCCTTTGATCCCCATCTTCCGGGTCCAAACAGGATATATTTCTTCCCTTTTTCTCTCATATTGAGATTAAATTCCTCAATTTCTTTTTGCATTTCTATAGTTTTGGTTTTATCAAACTTCTTTTCATCTATATATATAATGTCATGAATGTCAGAGATTACTCCATTTCCCATTGCTTGTTCGGTTGATAAAACCAATGATTTATGAGAATAATTATCCAAATTAAACTGTACATCTTCAGAACTTAAAGCCATTGGCCGTATCTGTAAAATATAGAATGCAGGTAAATTATTAAATTTTTTCTTACCCATCAAATCAACAGCAAACTCAATCTCGACAGGTAATCCAAAAGCTGCATGTCCAATATCAAGTATTTTGTTTAAAATATCAGCAAGTGGAAAATATTCATATTTAATTAAATTATCAAAAGTAATGACTCTGGGACCTGGTTTTCTCAGTCCCGGAACAAGCCTGTTGTCATCATAATTCCATACTGAAGCAGTATGTTTTATTGAACCATGTTGTTCTCCAATTGAAATATCCAGTTTATCCAGAGTTGCCTCATCTCCGGTTTTTAAATCAAACTCCCTCTCTTCTAAATTAATCGCAAAAAAATCTTTTTGTGAATTTGTTAGCAATGAGTGGTGTTTTAGGAATTCAGATTTAGGATAACGGGGACAAAAACGAAAAATTCTACTACCATCAACCACAGATTTGCCCAAACCAACAGCCAGTGAAACAAGCCCGTCCTCATGTTTCATATTAGCAATGGGATAAAAATTATAAGACTGTGCTGTTCCTGCTACATGAGGATAAAAATATTTATCATCATAATTAGTGCCTACAACTTCCTGTATAATAACTGCCATTTTTTCTTCATCTAATTGATGACTCAGACTTTTGATATATTCACGAGCATTTTTTATAAAAACCGAGGCAAAAACTAATTTTATTGCATCTGTTAATTGTTTCAATCTTACCAAAACATCAGGATGATTATTTGGTAACATAAAAGTTCTGTAAACTCCGGCTAATGGCTGGGCAATTGAATCTTCAAGGAGACCGGATGATCTGACAGCAACCGGATATTTTACACGATTTAATAAAATAGTTAATTTAGATTTTAATTCATCGGTTAAATAACCTTTTAAAAACAATGTATCAATCTCATCATCAGTCATTGTTTCCATTTTATAATCTGCAATGTTGTTATGCTCAATAAATTGGTCATATTCATTTGTTCCAATTATAGAAGTTCCTGGTAAAAGTACATGAGCATTCGGAAATTGTTCTTCAAAATCCATTGCTACAAGTAAACTATTTAAAAATGCCAGGCCACGCCCCTTACCTCCTAAAGATCCTTCGCTAATTCTTATAATTTCATTAGCTTCAGGCAAACTATAATCATGAAAATTTATGATCGTACCTCGATTTCTGTCAACCTGT
Source organism: Fidelibacterota bacterium (assembly GCA_029939575.1). Lineage (GTDB taxonomy): Bacteria > Fidelibacterota > UBA2242 > UBA2242 > JAOZSR01 > JAOZSR01. The sequence goes on along the minus strand of JAOZSR010000085.1, from coordinate 13,294 downwards.
ATTTTGTCAATAGTTGAGACCAAATATTCTCTGACCTTATCAACATCATTATCAAAATCTTTCAACTTTAAGGGACGCAGTTTTTTCGCTATTTGAATTTCTCCACGGGCCATTAACCAGGTAGAAAAATGGTTTCTTTGGGTATGAAATATTATTGACTCCCTATCTACCTTTGACAATTTATCTTCAAATTCTGCCAAACCTCCGGCACGTAAAATCTCTTCTCCATCTTTATTACGGAATACAAACTCACCAAACCCCAGATTATTTATAATAAAATTTTTAATATTTGTTAATAAGTGTGATGACGATTTATGTATAAATAAAGAATTTATTGCATCTGCTTTAATTTTATTGGAATCCTCTGAAGACAATAACAAGGTTGCAACTCCATCATCTTCCGATTTAATTTTTGAAATTAATTTTATCCCGGCTTCACCATCCATTTTCCCCTGCTTTGGAAAATTAATATCAGAAATAACAGCAATCAAAAATTCTTTGTATTCTTCATAGATTTTCATTGCATCTTCATAGTTATGGACAAGAATAACTTTGGGACGAGCCCGCATACGTAATCGTTTATTTATATCATTAAGTTCTGTTTTAATCAATAGTTGGGTTTGGCGAACAATTTCCTGGTAAAGTAAAGGCAAAAAAACCGAGTAAAATTTTATTGAATCTTCTACAAGTAAAACTACTCTTACTAACCCTTTTTTGGTATCATGTTTTAAATTTAGTTTATCTTCAATTGATTTGACAATTGCCAGAAAAATTTTAGAATCTCCGTTCCATAAGAATATTTTGTCAAAATATTCTTTCCTTTCCGGCAACACTTCTAAATATTCCAGGTCAGAAATAGTACTGAGTAACAGGACAACAGGCTGGTTTGGTGAATCTTCTTTAATTTTCTTAGCCAGCATAAAGGGTGTAGTTATTCCAATATGCAGCATAGTAATTACCAGGTCAAAATTCCGTTTTTTTAAAATTTCCAGGGCTTCATCACCGGTAGGAACGCTGGTAATTTTTGGTGCAGTACTTAGATTTAATTGTTTATATTCGCCGTAAATTTGTTCTGACAATCTTCCATCCTGTTCAAAAATAAAAGCATCATAAAAGGTAGAAACAAGTAATATTTCATGAGTCTTGTTCTGCATTAAATTATGAAAACTATCCTCGCCAAATTTAAATTTTGTATAATATTTATTTAATTCCTTGGGATTCATTAGTCTCCTTTTTTAGTTATACCTAACATAGTTTATGGAGATTATCAATAAGATTCAAACAATTATTTTCAATAATAATTAATGATCATTATCTGAAGCATTAACTATAAATCAAGCCCCATTCACCAGTTGTCAGAAATCCACATCTATAGCCTACTATGAACAAAACAGGAATTTTTTTCTTCACAGCTGGAAAAATAATCCATATTATAAATATAACAATTGGTACCGCCTTTATATCAATATATTAGGCATAATGTTTGTAAAAAAAGATTTCTTGATAATTTATTTTTATTAAAAAGAAGACTATTGTAATACTTGAAAACTTTTGTAAATTAATAAGACTTTTTGAAAATATATGAAATTTACTGCAAATACCATCTTTGCTGCGTATAATAATAAAGGAGAAAATGGATGGATATGAAACTTGACGGATTAATTGAAAAAATAAAATCCGAAGGTGTTAACGAGGCAAAAAAGAAATCAAACGAATTAATAAATATTGCCAAAGAAGAAGCCTTGGTAATCAAGAAGAAGGCTCAAGAGGAAGCAGAAAATATCATTAAGGTAGCACAGGGAGAATCTGATAAACTCCGTGCAAATGCAGAATCAGCCTTAAAACAATCAGAACGGGATACCATCCTAACAATCAAAGAACAACTTACCAATTTATTCAATAATGTTTTTAAAATTGAGATATCTAAAACTCTATCTGTTGATTTTCTCAAACAATTAATCTTAAAAATGGTAGAAAATACAGCAAAAGGTCAAGATTTGAACGTTCTTGTCACTGAACAAGATATCGAAAAATTAAAAAACCTTGTCCTCGACCAATCAAAGAAAAGTCTAACAAACAATGTTACTTTTAAAGTAGACAAAGGAATTTCCAGCGGTTTTCGTATTGGATTAAAAGGTGATGATGTATATTATGACTTCACAGACCAAAGCATCTCAGAATTCCTAAGGGAATTTTTGAATCCTGGTATTAATGAAATACTTTCTAAATAGAAGAGACTGATTTAATGGACCGGTATTATTATTTTGTAGCACAACTACCTTTATTATCTGTTGGCAAAGTACCAGAAATTGGAATGACTGATTTCCTAACTGAAGCAAAAAAATGGTTGACTGAAGATGATATGAATGCAATTTCCAATTTAGATATCAATAATCCGGAAATATTACCCGAGGATAATAAAATTGTAAAAAAATATAAATTATTTGAAAAATCTCTTAGAGATGATATTTTGAAATACCGAGAAGCGGGAAGACTCAAACAGGATTATAAAACAACATTATTCTCAGTTTCATTGATTAAAGATGTTGATCCTTTACAGGCAGAACTCAATCTTGCCAATATAAGGTTAACTTACATAGAAAATCTAGAATTCGGACATTTTTTTGATATTCAATATATTGTATTATATTATTTAAAACTTCAATTGCTAAGCCGATTGAAATTATTTAATAAAGAACAAGGATTAGAAATTTTTAAACAATTTACCGAAATAGGCGTATGAGTGAAAAAACAGGAAAAATAGTAGGCATCAGCGGTAACATGATTACTGTTGAATTTGACAGCGATATCATTCAAAACGAAGTGGGATTCGCTGTTTGTGGTGATGAAAAACTGAAATCAGAGGTTGTCAAAATTCAGGGCAACAAAGCATTTATGCAGGTTTTTGAAAGCACCAAAGGATTAAAAATAGGTAGTTTGGTTGAATTCAGTGGGGAGATGCTTGCCGTAGAACTCGGACCTGGCATTTTAGGAATGGTTTATGATGGACTCCAAAATCCATTAAATGAACTAGCCCAGATACATGGTTCATTTCTAAAAAGAGGAGCTATTGAAGCAGCTCTTACCAGGGAAAAAAACTGGGAATTTACACCATGTATTAAAGATGGAGACCAGGTAACGGGTGGAGATGTTATCGGCCATGTTCCGGAAGGTATTTTTAAGCATCCAATTTTTGTTCCTTTTCATTACACCGAGAGTTACACCGTATCTTTTATAATTAAGAAAGGTGAATACAATGTTGACAAGGTGATCGCTAAGGTTAAAAATGAGAGAGACGAAGAATTGGATCTGAAAATGTATTTCAACTGGCCTGTAAAAATCCCAATTACAAGTTATAGGGAAAAGTTGGTTCCAAAAGATCCTTTGGTTACACAAACCAGGATTATTGACACATTCTTCCCAATAGCAAAAGGCGGAACATACTGCATTCCGGGTCCTTTTGGCGCCGGTAAAACCGTATTGCAACAGGTAACCAGCCGTTTTGCAGAAGCTGATGTAGTTATTATTGCAGCCTGCGGAGAGCGCGCCGGAGAAGTTGTGGAAACTCTCAGAGAATTCCCTGAAATTACCGATCCCCGTACTGGAAAATCCTTAATGGAACGAACAATTATCATATGTAATACCAGTTCCATGCCTGTAGCAGCAAGAGAAGCATCAGTATATACTGCTGCAACTCTTGGAGAATATTATCGTCAAATGGGATTAGATGTACTCCTTCTTGCTGATTCAACTTCCCGATGGGCTCAGGCAATGCGTGAATTATCTGGTCGTCTGGAAGAAATTCCTGGAGAAGAGGCATTTCCGGCATATCTGGAATCAAGGATTGCCCAGTTTTATGAAAGAGCAGGATTAGTGGAGCTGAATGACGGAAAAATGGGCAGTTTAACTATTGGTGGTACTGTTAGTCCTGCAGGGGGAAACTTCGAAGAACCAGTAACCCAATCTACTCTCAAAGTGGTTGGTGCTTTTCATGGACTATCAAGAGAACGGTCAGATGCCAGGCGTTATCCGGCTATCCATCCACTCGAAAGCTGGTCAAAATATAATAGTATCAATGACAAAAAATTAATATCAAATGCAAGAGATATATTATTTAAAGGAAATGAAGTTCATCAAATGATGCTTGTAGTAGGTGAAGAAGGGACTTCCCTGGAAGATTTTGTAATTTATTTAAAATCAGAATTTCTTGACAATGTTTACCTACAACAAAACTCTTTTGATGATGTTGATGGTGCATCATCACCAAAACGGCAGCAAATAATTTTTAAAAAAGTAGATGAAATATTAAAATCCAAGTTTACTTTCAAAGACAAATCCACTGCCAGGCATTTCTTTAACCAGTTGAGACAATTATTTATCGACTGGAATTATATTGATATGCACGAAGATAAATTTAAAGAACAAGAAAATAAAATAATTAAACTGATTGAGGAATACTCAAGCGATGCAGAAAGTTTATAACAAAATACTAAGTATTACCGGTAATGTTATCACGGTAAAAGCCCAAAATGTGGCTTATGAAGATCTGGCTGAAATCACAACCAGCCGTGGAAAATCCTTAGCTCAGGTTATTAAACTTGAAAATGACCTGGTATCTTTACAGGTATTTTCAGGAAGCCAGGGAATTGCTACTAATGACGAGATTCGCTTTTTAGGAAATCCAATGCGGGTAACCTTTAGCGAAAATATGTTAGGTCGAATATTTAATGGAAGTGGAGTGCCAAGAGACAAAGGTGCGCATCTTACTGAAAATTTAATCGAAGTAGCCGGCCCTGCAGTAAATCCCGCCAAAAGGATTATTCCAAAAAATATGATCAGAACAAATATTCCTATGATCGATGTTTTTAATTCACTTGTAGTATCACAAAAGCTGCCAATTTTTTCGGTGTCTGGTGAGCCCTACAACCAACTTTTAGCCAGAATTGCTCTTCAGGCAGAAGTAGACATGATCATTTTAGGTGGCATCGGATTGAAATATGATGAATATATGTATTTCAAAAAAGAGTTGGAAGAAGGTGGCGCCCTGAGTCGTTCAATCATTTTTATGCATACTGCATCCGATCCCATTGTGGAAGGATTAATGGTTCCGGATCTTAGTCTGGCTGTAGCAGAAAAATTTGCACTGAAAGGAAAAAACGTGCTTGTTCTGCTTACAGATATGACAAATTATGCCGATGCCCTGAAAGAAATTGCGATTACCATGGAAATGGTACCTTCAAATCGCGGTTATCCCGGTGATTTATACAGCCAGTTAGCTGCAAGATATGAAAAAGCAGTTGATTTTGAAGGTGCAGGATCAGTTACGATATTAGCAGTTACAACTATGCCCGGTGATGATGTCACTCACCCTGTACCTGATAATACAGGTTATATTACTGAAGGCCAATTTTATCTTAAAAACGGACGAATCGAACCATTTGGGTCATTAAGCCGACTCAAACAACAGGTTAATGACAAAACCCGTGAAGATCATCGTGCAATAATGGATGGAATGATCCAACTCTATGCCCAATACAGAGAAACCGAAGAAAAGCGGGCTATGGGTTTCCGAATGAATGAATGGGACAATAAATTGTTAAAATATGGTGTTAATTTTGAAGCCGGAATGATGGATCTTTCTGTTAATATTTCTCTGGAAGATGCCCTTGATTTAGGCTGGAAAATTATGTCTCAGTGTTTTGCTCCTGAAGAAACAGGAATGAAGTCTGAATTAATTAAAAAGTTTTGGCCAAAGGATAATAATTAATGGCAAAAATCCGCTTAACCAAAAATGAATTAAAAATACAAAAGGAATCTTTAAAACGCTACACGCGATATTTACCTACTTTAGAGCTTAAAAAAACTCAATTAATCAACGAAATAAAAAACATTAATCAAAAAATAAATATTCTAAGATCAGAGATTGAAAAACTTGAAAAAGATATTTCAACCTGGGTTGATGTATTCGCTGAAAATATTGACTTGACTACATTTTATAAAGTAGAAGATATTAAAACCAGTATAGGAAATATTGCTGGTATTGATATTGAAATGTTTGAAGATGTGATTTTTCAGGATATTCCTTTTAGTTTGTTCGACACTCCTTTATGGGTTGACAGAGGTGTTGAGACTGTAAAGAAACAAATTGAAAACAGGTCAAAAATTATCATTTTTAAAAAGCAAATAGAATTATTAAAAGAAGAATTACGAATTACTGTTCAGCGAATAAACCTTTTTGATAAAGTTAAAATTCCCGAAGCTAAAAAAAATATAAAAATGATTCGTATTTATTTAGGTGATGTACAAACCGCTGAAGTAGTGCGTGGTAAAATTTCCAAAAAGAAAATACAGAAAAAAGGGGAGTTGGCTAAAGCATGATTGTCCCGATGAAAAAGGTAACATTATTTATTTATAAATATCATATCGATGAAAGCCTAAAAGCGTTACAAAATCTTGGTGTGCTTCATTTAAGACACATTAATCCGCCTCTTTCAAATGATATCAACAATATTGAAAGCCAAATTTCTCAGACAGAAAAGTGTATAAATATTTTGCAAAATCTCAATCAGAGTGAAAATAATTCTGAAAATAATTCTGATGTCAATAAAATCATTGACAATACTTTAGCATATTCTGAAAAAATAAAAACATTAAAATCAGAACTGGAAACCCTGGAAAAAGATTTGGAATGGTATAATACCTGGGGACCCGCATCTAAAGATGATCTGGAAATTCTTGCAAGCAAAAATATCAATATTTCACTTTATTCAGTTGATAAAAAATTTCTGAGTAATATTCCTGAGGATTCACTGGTTATTCCTATCTATTCTGATAAAATCAAAACCGGAATTGCCCTGGTATCGGAAGATCCCAATCAAAAGTTTGATATTAAAGAAATTTATTTTCCGGAAACCCCATACACTGTGGTTGTTGAAAATATTGAAGAATATACCAATCAGGTAAAAAATCTCAATAATGAATTACAGCAATTAATGACCGGATTACCACTGATAGAAAAACATCTGGAGGTTTTGAAAAAAAACCTAAATTTCGCAAAAGCAAAATTTGGAATGGGTAATTCAGAAGAAATTAGTTTTTTACAGGGTTTTTGTCCCGAAAATCAAATCAATGATTTTAAAATAGAAGCTGATAACCAAAAATGGGGTTACATTCTTGAAGAACCAAATGAAGATGACAACCCACCCACTCTTTTAGAAAACAAAAAATGGGTCAATATAATTCAACCTGTTTTTGATTTCCTGGGAACTGTACCAGGATATAGAGAATTTGATATCAGCAAATATTTTTTAATCTTTTTTTCAATCTACTTTGCGATGATTATAGGTGACGCCGGATATGGTTTTATTTTTATGCTACTTTCAATTTTTGCCCATCGTAAATCAATCAAATCCGGGACGGTTTTACCACTGGGAATAAAACTCTTATATGTTGTTAGCACCACAACAATCATCTGGGGTGGAATTACCGGAAACTGGTTTGGGGCGGAACAAATTGCGGCAATACCACTTTTTAAATCTATGACAATTCCACAGTTAGCGGCTTTCCCAGACGTCTTTAACGATCCTGAAATTACGGCTCAGGCTTCCCAAAACAGGATAATGTTTATCTGCTTTATATTAGCATTAATTCAACTTGGTTTAGCAAATATAATGAATATACTTAAAGAATTTCCCGGATTAAAAAGTCTTGGGCATCTTGGCTGGCTTGGTTTGACAGGTGGACTATTCTTTCTGGTATTAAACCTTGTTCTGGGAAGGGATTTACCAGATTTAGCACCAATCATTATTGGTATTTCCTTGGGATTAATAATAATTTTTGGATGCCAGGAAAAAGGTGATAGTTTTTCAACCGGACTAAAAAAAGGTTTGGGAGGAGCATTTACAACATTTCTGGACTCCATTAGTTCTTTTTCAAATATAATTTCCTATATCAGATTATTTGCTGTAGGCATGGCAACTGTTGCTATAGCCTCTAGTTTTAATGGAATTGCGGCACCATTGATGAAAGGCTTTGCATTACCTGCCGGATTATTAATACTACTCATTGGGCATTCTTTGAATATTATAATGGGAATGCTTTCAGTTGTAGTACATGGAATTAGATTGAATGTACTGGAATTTTCCGGTCAATTAGGAATTGAATGGAGTGGATATAAATATAACCCATTTAGTAAAAATCAAGAATCAAATTAAAGGAGAAATATTATGGATATCGGATTAATTGGACCTGCTGCTGCTTTAGGTCTTGCAGCTGTTGGATCTGCACTTGGAACAGGTGTAGCCTCCCAGGCTGCTATAGGTGGATGGAAAAAATGCTTTGCCAATAACAAACCTGCCCCTTTTATGTTAGTTGCGTTTTCTGGCGCACCTCTGACTCAGACAATTTATGGATTTCTATTAATGCTGTTTATCGGTGGTAGTGGAGTAGACCCTCTGGCAAAAGCAGCTGCCGGTGTATTCGGCGGAATCGCAATGGGATTTTCAGCTTACATGCAGGGAAAAGCAGCTGCCAGAGCTTCTGATGCTTTAGCCGAAACAGGAAAAGGTACAGCCCAATATTTTATGGTAATAGGTATTGTAGAAACTGTAGCTCTTTTTGTTATGGTTTTTCTGCTATTAATGTTAAATGCATAAACTTTGAGCCAAATTATAGAATTCAGATCAAGTCTTATTCATATAATTTGGATTAATCAATATAAATTTTACTAATATTCAGGCAGAGTTGTTTATTCAATTCTGCCTGATTCTTTTTTATACAAGGTAAAGACATCGATCACAAACAATTTAAAGAAATTCAAAACTGGTTTGAAAACTATTTAATCCAATTCTCAAAGTTGGATAATTTCAAGGTTAAAAATATTGAACTAAAAGTATTTCATACTCATAAAGTAAATAAATCAATTATTAGTATCGCAAAATCAATTGCCTTATCAGAATCTGATATGTTTTTAGCCCGAACCATCGCCTTACTTCATGATATTGGCCGTTTTAAACAAATGGAAAAATATGGTACATTCGTTGATCTTCATTCTGAAAATCATGCTGAACTTGGAGTTAGAATATTAACTGAAGAAAAAATATTGGAACATATTGATTCCAATGAAAAAAGCCTGATTCTAAAAGCAATAAATTATCATAATAGAGCAACGTTACCTGAAAACGAAGACAGGGAAGTATTGTTGTTTTCTAAATTGATTAGAGACGCTGATAAAGTGGATATTTATCGGGTAACTATTGAATATTATGAAAATAAAGAGAAACTTGGTCAAAATAAAGCTATAGAACTTGGATTGCCGGATGACCCTTTTATTTCAAAGGAAGTAGTTAACGAAGTTATTAATGGAGGAGTTGTCACTGCTCAACATGTCAACACTCTTAACGATTTTAAAATTTTAAAAATGGGTTGGATATTTGATCTTAATTTCAAGCAATCTATAAAATTAGTTCAGAATGAAGATTACATAACCAGATTATATAATACCATTATTGAATGTGATGAACGAGAAATTGTATACCATAAGGTTGCTAAATATATCAAAAACCGTTTAAATGAAATAAATCAATAACTCTTTCCTTTTCTGTTTTCCATAAAGTGATGAAATAATATACCTATTGTAATAAAAATCAATCCTATAAAAGAAGATATCATGATTTTCTCTCCTAAAATAAAATGGATAAAAATGAGTGAAATAAAAGGAAATATGTATATATAGTTTGATATTTTTGCTGTTGATTCTGATAATTGCAGGGCTTTTAACCATAAAAAAAATGTTATTCCCATTTCAAAAAATCCAACATAAAATGCTCCCATTATCCCTTTTATAGGTTTAAAATTTATTTCTGAAAAAATCATACTATAGATCAGAATAAAAATTGAACCAAAGAAAAAATTGCAAAACAATTTCACCGCTTCATCTCTTTTATCTTTAAGATTAAAGATCCAAAAAAGCGCCCAGAGTATGGCACTGAGCAAGGCCAGGAAAATACCTTTTGAATTTACAAATTTCAAAAATTGAAAATCACCCCCGGTTGAAATAATTACAACTCCCAGGAAACTTATTAAAATTGCGAAAATACTATGTAATCCAATTTTTTGATTTAATAAAGGAATGGATAACAAAACTAAAATTATTCCCCAGGTACAGTTTAGTGGTTGTGCTATTTGGGCTGGCAAAAGATTATATGCTTCAAATAGAATAAGGTAATAGACAAAGGGATTGATAAAACCTAATAATCCCGAAAGAAAAAATTGTTTTAGGGTGAATTTTCTGATTTGGACAAGTTTTCCCTGAAAAAATATAATCCAGAATAAAATAAAAGTAGATGAAAAAGTAGCAAATAATAAAAGTTGAGTTGGTGTCAGATATTTTAAAGATATTTTAAAAGCAGTTGCAACTGTAGACCAGCAAATAATTGCTAAAAATGTGTAAAAATAGGCTTTAGTCTGATTTTTCATTTTTCCCGGCTACTATCTTTTCAATTTCAAGTTTTTCATTTTTTTTCAATTTAGTATAAACAAGGTGAAAAGATTCATCAACCATTTGAAATATTATATAATCAGGAACACTATTGTCCAGAATTACAGTATTCCAATGTAATTTATTCATATGATAGCCAGGAATTATTGCTGAATATTGTTGTCTTAAATCTTCATTTAAGAACGGATCACCTTTTAAATTGACTCTAACAGGATTTTCATCAATTCCAAATAGCGCAAATAATTTTGATCCGGTTTTAATTACCAATGTTTCCGGACCAAATGGAAAATCTGCATAAGCTCCTTTTTTGTTTAAACAATATTTTTTTAGAGTTTCAAAATCCATTTTCCATTCCTTTACTTATATCTACTTCTGTAAACGTTTAATTCTTTGCTCAATTGGCGGATGGCTATAGAAAAAAAATACTGTTAATGGATGGGGATCTCGATCTGATAAATTTTGCTCAGATAATTTATTTAAACCTAAAATAAAGGAGTTTGACTCACCCATCATCTTTATTGCAAAATCATCTGCTTCACATTCATTTGATCTCGAAAATGCATTAATAATAGGTGATGTGATAAATTCATACAGAGTAAGAATTAATGCAATTAAAGGGATAGCAGCAATTGTCCAAATATTATCACCAAAAACGGGATAAATCTCATTATAAATTCTGGATACCAGGAATAGCCCGGTATAAGTCATAACAATACTCAATCCTATTGATTTCCAAATATGTTTTAATTTATAATGACCTAATTCATGGGCTAAAACAGCTAAAATTTCGTTATCATCCAATTTATCCAACAAAGTATCTCCCAGAATTACACGTTTTGATTTCCCCATACCGGTAAATGCAGCATTCCCTTTTTTTGTATTTTTACTTAGATTAAATTGGAATACGCCCTGCAATTTCATACCAACCTGTATACATAAATCTGATACTTTTTTAGCCAGTTCATCATCTTTTAATTTTTCAAATTTATAAAAAAGCGGGAAAATTAATACCGGTGCAATCCTGGCAAATATTACTGAAAAAAGTAACAAAACTGTACCCAGGATAAACCACCAATATACAGGAAAATTCTTTAATAGAGCGTAGAAAACAATCAGAATAATAATTAATAATGGGGCTGATATTAACAAGCCTTTAATTTTTTCCCATATCCATGCTCCAAACGACTGGTTGCTAAGGTCAAACTGATGCTCAAGAATAAACCCAGAATAAAAGGAGATTGGAAATAAAATTACAGTTTCCGCAATTCCTAATAACAAAACAAATAAAAGCAAAACAAGGTAATCATTACTAACATAAACCCGGATATAATTTTCAAGAGTTGATGTTATTCCAGTTACTAAAATTATTATTAAAAATACAATGCCAACAACAAATTCTGCTATTGAAAAAATTAAATTTAACCGATTATATCTTTTCTCTTTTGATAATTTCTTTTTATCTGGCATTCTGCAGTTCCTAATTCATACAGCATTTTTTAAATTTTTTACCTGACCCACAAGGGCAAAGATCATTTCTCCCAACGGGTTTTATATCCAAATCTGCTTCAATATCTTCTATATCATGGAATAGTTCATCTGCAAACTCATCTTTATCAGGAAGTTCATCAAACTCATCATCATAATAATTCTCTTCAATTTTTTTATAATATTCTTTCCAATTTCCTCTTTGATCTTTATAGGGAATTGAAAAATCCTTAAATGGGTTTTCACCTGTTTCGAGAATATTAAGACTTTCTTTTAATTCAATAATAGTAGAATTATCTTTTTCTATATTCAATCTTTTTTTTATTACAGGTATTGCCTTTTTATATTGAATATCTGCCAAAATTGAACTAAGAACATCTTTCCAATAAAAAGTTTCATTTGTTATATAACCAAGTAAACGCTCACCATATTTATTGATATCAATATAATAAATAACATCAAAAAGATATAAAACAGGAAGTTGCGGATTTAATATTAAACTAGCATCGATAATTTTCAATAAATATTCCATAAATTCTTCAGGATATTTTTCTGCCAGCAAACATGTAATATACATACCCTGTTCATTCAATAAATCTGATGTATCTTCTGTTCTGGTATAGAGGTTTACAATAGGCTTGATTAACTCCTTCGAAATATGTTTTTCCGCAACAATCGTATACCATAAGACAGTATCCACATTATTATAATCAAGATTATCTTCAAAAAATCCAAGATCATAAGCATGTTTTAAATAATAAATTATTTTTTCATTAATAACTTTACTTGGTTTCTGTTTTCGTAAATATTCTATCGCGTGAAATGGAATTCCTTCAATATTATTTTCAATAATGTTAAAGGCTTCTTTCACAGATTTTATTTTCATAACAACTCCTAAATTCAATTATGCAAATATACATTATTCTGTTTACAATTGCATTATTAAATCCGGCATTAATCCTTACTTTTGAACTAAACTATATTATTAGCGAATAACTGATACTAGCGCATAAAAAATTTTGATGTGATATATTGAATGAATTCAGGTATGATTTTGTGCGATATCTTCGTTTTTTTGTATCTTTCATCTCGGGATTCACTGGCTTTCTTATTTCCAGACAGGTTGGAACCTGTGTAATGCCAACAAAAGGAATATTTGCAAAAGTTATAAAAGAAGGAAGGATTGGCTGTGAAAATACTGGTACTTACAATATCTGACAGAGCATCACAAGGTGAATATGAAGATTTATCAGGGCCTGCTGTCGTAGAAATATTAAAGTTATCCTTTCCAGAAACATATATTAAAATAAA
>JAOZSR010000161.1 GCA_029939575.1 Fidelibacterota bacterium | reverse complement strand
ACAAACATCTTTGAGCAGCACATTACTTGAAAATTGAAAATTCCCTATTCAAAATCGAATATTCGAAAAGTTCAAATAATAAATAAGGAATAACCAAAAAAGAAGAGAAAAATGAACATACTCAATCTCATCAAAAAAAGCCTTTGGTTTTACCGCAGAACCCACCTCAGCATCCTTCTCGGTGCAATAATTACAACTGCAATACTTACCGGCGCCCTGATCATTGGTGATTCCATTCGCTATAGTCTAAAAAGAATTGCACTTTTACGATTAGGAAAAACCGAATATGCAATCATGTCCAAAGATAGATTTTTTCGGACTAATCTGGCACGAGACATTGGTAATGACCTAAACATTATTACAGCTCCTATACTTAAAGTACAGGGAATTGCAATAAATAATGCTAATCAAATAAGAGAAAATAAAGTACAGGTACTTGGGGTAAATCAAAATTTCTGGAAAATTGGTAATACTGCAAATATTTTTGAAAATATTAAACAGGACGAAGCATTAATAAATGAACGACTTGCTGCCAAATTAAAAATATCTGTAGATGATGAACTTTTAATTCGGATAGAAAAGATCAACTACCTTCCGGCTGATGTCCCGTTTTCATCCAGGGATAATCAATCAGTAGCTGTTCGAATAAAAATCAAAAAAATTACTTCGGACAATGAATTTGGTCGCTTCAATCTTGAAACCAGCCAAATATCCCCTTTTTCTATTTTCCTAAAATTAGAATTCCTTGGAAAACAAATTGAACTCGAAAATCTCAGCAATGTAATATTAGCTGAAAAAAGTGATATAGATATTAAAACACTAAATAATAATGTTGCAAAACACTGGAAACCCGCAGATGCGCAAATAAAAATCCGGGAAATGGATAATAGTTTTGAAATTCTGACAGATCGGGTTTTCCTCGATGATATTATTATAGATGCTGCTTTAAAAAAATATCCTGATTCACAACAGATTTTAAGTTATTTTGTAAACAGTATCTCTATTTCGAATGAAAGAAAAACACCATACTCCTTTGTCTCCGCTCCAGGCAGTCCAATTGTTCCGGAAATTATGGATGACAATGAAATTATCATTAATCAATGGCTGGCTAATGATATAAATGCAAATATCGGTGACAAAGTCCAACTTTCATATTTCATTCCCGATAATAAACAAAAACTATCAAAGGATTCGACATTATTTATTGTTCATTCAATAATTCCAATTAAAAATGAAGCGGCAGACAGAACGCTGGCTCCAAACTTTCCAGGGTTAAATGATTCAGAAAATTGCCAGGATTGGGATCCCGGGATTCCAATTAATCTTGATGCAATTCGTGATAAAGACGAGGATTATTGGGATGACTATAAAACTACTCCAAAAGCCTTTGTAACATTATCAACTGCACAAAAATTATGGGGAAATCGTTTTGGAAACTTAACATCATTGCGAATTGATAAAAATAATTCCTCTGTCAAAAACATTAGTCAAAATATACTAAATGAATTGTCACCAAAATCTTTTGGATTGTTTTTTCAACCGGTTCTGGAACAGGCAATGATAGCAAGTGCAGAATCTACCGACTTTGGTGAACTATTTCTAGGATTGAGTTTCTTCATCATTGCCGCTGCTTTACTCCTGACGGGATTATTGTTTGTTCTCGGAATAGAACAGCGTAAAGATCAAACCGCAATAATGTTAGCTATGGGTTTTTTACCAAAACAGGTTAAAAATATTTTACTCATTGAAGGAATTTTAATCGCAACAATTGGTGGAATTTTAGGAATTCCGGGGGGAATTCTTTACAATAAAGTTATTTTATATATGTTGTCTACTATTTGGATTGATACAGTCGGAACTGCATCTATTGTAATGTCTGTCAAATTTTCAACACTTCTAATTGGCGGGTTAATCAGTGTCATTCTGGCTATATTCGCGATGTGGCTCACTATTCGAAAACAAACTTCACTAACCATAAAAGAGTTGCAAACCAATATCGAAGTTGTGGATTATAAAAAATCCAGAAAAGACAACTGGTCACTTTTTATCGCAATTATGTGTTTTGTAATTGTTGGAATTATTCTCACTCTTGTAAATCCCGGAAAAGATAAATCCGCCACAAATGTTTTCTGGGGAGCCGGTTTTTTAATGTTAATGGGAACCCTTTTTCTAAGTAACCGGATAATTTCAAAAATAAATAATATTATTACAAAAAAACTTAATCTTCTAAATGTCAGTATTAAAAATATTGCCCGGAAAAGAGGCAGAAGTCTGGCCACAATCGCCTTGCTTGCATTTGGTGTATTTGTAATTATCGGAGTAGGTGCGAATAGGCACGATGCTTTTAAAAACGGAGATCAGGTCACATCGGGAACAGGAGGTTTTGCATTTTGGGGTGAGACTACAATTCCAATTCTACAAGATATGAATTCGGAAAAAAATTTCCGTCGATTCGGACTCAATGATGCAGGAATCAAAGCCAATTTTGTCTCAATGCGAGTTTACAATGGTGATGATGCCAGTTGTCTTAATCTGAATAAAATTGCAAAACCCAGAATCCTGGGTGTAGATCAGGCAAAACTGTCTGGCCATTTTTCCTTTGGGACAATTGATAAGGGAATGAATAAAAACGGGTGGAACAATCTTGGGAAAGATTTAGGCAATAACATAATTCCGGCTATCGCTGATATGGGGACAATAACCTGGAGTTTGGGAAAAGCAATTGGAGATACTGTAGCATATACAAACGAACAGGGTGAAAAGATATATCTCAAACTAATTGGTGGCCTTGCCGGTTCTATGCTCCAGGGTAATTTAATAATTTCCAACCATGCTTTTATCAAACATTTTCCTTCAAACAGTGGCTCAAGAGCATTTCTGATTGACATTAAAGAAAATAGAGATAAAGCAATGAATATTCTCTCTCGAAATATGCAGGATTATGGACTTGATTTGGTCACAACTGTAGAAAAACTAGCAGGATACCAGGCCTTAGAGAATACCTATCTGTCTATCTTCCTGGCTCTTGGCGGACTTGGTCTGATTCTCGGAACTATAGGAATCGGAGTTATTGTAGCCCGAAATACAATGGAAAGACGTAATGAATTAGCGTTGCTCCGGGCGATTGGGTTTGATTTGCATCAGGTTAACAAAATGGTGATTATCGAGAATCTCACCCTTGTTTTTGTTGGAATCGGATGTGGAATATTTTCAGCAATATTTGCTGTTTTGCCTGCTATTTTGTCACCAGGTGAAGAAATTCCCTTTCTTTTTATTTTCATAATGATAATGTTAATTAGCTTAAGCGGAATTTTCTGGACTTTGATCGCCACAAAAATGGCACTAAAAGGTAATTTGATTTCTGCTTTAAGAAATGAATAGAAAAACTCATGTTTAAGATGTTGTAGAATACAATATATTAAACATGAGTTTGACTTTGAAAAAATTTCAAAGAAACTTAACTTAAATCTAATAAAGTGGGGGAAAAATGAATTATAAAAAATGGGAATTACAGGTTGAAAAGGAAAGAAAAAATAACAACAATCTGTTAATTGTATTTGAAAAATACCTTAAAGCAAAAGGACTAAAACCCAACACAATAAAAAATCATATTGCCAATGTTGAATTTTTTGCAAATGAATATTTACTTCATTATGATATAATTCCGATAGAAAAGGGTTTTATTGAAATAGGAGGTTTTTTAGGTGATTTTTTTATCAGAAAAGCCATGTGGGCTAGTAAAAATTCAATTCTGGAAAATATAGCAAGTTTTAAAAAATTCTACACATTCTTAAATGAAATTAATAAAATTTCAACATCTGATTTAAATGAAATGAAAAAAATGATAAAAGAAGAAAAGAATGAGTGGATTAAAGAGTTTGAAAATTATTGGAACGATATAGAAGAAGACTGGTAATATGAAAAACTCAGAACAAACAGAAAAGATAAAAAGTTTTTTTAACAGACGGTTACCTGAATAATTACAATATTATTAACAAACAGGAAATATCACTATCGACAAAAGTATCAAAATACTAAATGCTTTTGTTGAAATGTGAAATCAAAAAAATCAAAGAATACCAAGAAAGTTTAATTACGCAAGTAGTAACTGGAGAATTAAGAATTATGAAT
>JAOZSR010000084.1 GCA_029939575.1 Fidelibacterota bacterium | reverse complement strand
GGATATAGTTATTTACAAATATCAAATTCCGGTTAATACAGAATTATAATTCAGGTCAGTTATTGTATTAAACAGAACATCAACAACCAGATTGATATTTTTTAGATTTACTTTATTATCAAGAGGCGAGTGGATATGTTTGATATATAATCCTCCCGGGATAATTGTCTTGTCCATAAAACTAATATTTACTGCTCCAAATTCCCGGAAATTAAAATTATCAGAAAGTGGACTGAACCTCATATTTATTAGTTTTGTGTTATTTACTTTTTTTGAAAATTCAGTTTTCAAATCATCGGCCAACTCTGATGGTGAATTTCTGACAATTACCGGAATTTTTCCCCTGCCAATACAATCTATTGAAATGATTTTTAAATCTTGGTGAAGTAAATTATTTTTATTCCAATGTTTTTTTAATGCCCTTGAACCTGACAACATATTTTCTTCATTATCTATAAAAACTAATTTGACTTTATTTTTTAGTTTTTCATCCAGACTGATTTTTTTTGCTATAAATAATAAACCCAACACTCCACTTGTATTATCATTGTAATTTTTCTTATTTGGAATAAATAAACTTAAACAGGAAAATAAAAAAATAAACTGGAGAATGAGTAAAACAGTATTTGTAAGAAAATAATCGGCAAGTTCTAATAATCCCAACAATACAATTAATAATAATAACTGTCTTGTATGCCCGACTAATTTAAAAAGTAATTCAAACCAAATAGGAAGGATTGTAGGAGTGTCATAATGAGCCATTATGATATATTCAGGATTTTCCGGACAGGTTTCTAAATTGACATGGGTTAGAATTTTTTTACTAATCTGGCGTTGTGATTTTATTCCAATCTCTGCAAGTGTGGATTCAACAAATGATAGCAGTTGTTCCTTGTTTTTTCTGGAAAATCTCGATGGGATTTGCTTTATTTTATCAATTATTCCTAATTGATAATTTGACATTATCTTTTTATACCTCTTAAAAACTCTTCAACTTCGGGAATTCCACCCTGATAAATCAAATAACCGTTATAAGGCTCTCGTTCGGTAATTTCACCTGCAATAGGAGTCAGCATAATTTTTTTAACCTTTTCGAGATCATTAGTTTGCCCCAGTGCCCATCCTAATTTGACATAAGTAACTTCAGGTAGCATATTAGCGGCAGGTATAACACCCAATTGCATCATTTCACGACCGGTTTCATAGACATACATCTGAACATAACCCCATAAAGTCTGGACTGTCATATATACGGCTACACCCTTGTCTTTGGCGCGCTTCAAAGCAGGATAAAGGGGTTTGTTAACATGTCCCAGGCCGGTTCCGGCGATTACAATTCCTTTATAACCATTGTCAATTAATGAATCAATTATATCGGGTTGCATATTTGGATAATAATATACAATTGAGACTTTTTCTTCAAAAGTTGGAGTTATTATAACATTTTTGTCAGACCGTCGTTTATTATAATCATTACGTAAATAGGTAAATTTTTCTTTATCAACCATTGCCAGGGGAATATCGCTAATTGTACGAAATGTCGAGCGGTAACTTGAGTGCATTTTCCTGACTCTGGTTCCCCGATGAAGTAAGCCATATTGATCAGAAGTCGGTCCAAACATACAGACCATGGTTTCTGCGATGTCGCTTTCTGCAGCAGTTTTTATTGCATGAATCAGATTTAGTGCTGCATCTGAAGAGGGCCGGTCAGATGAACGTTGAGAGCCAACCATAACTATAGGAACCGGAGAATTTTGCACCATAAAGGATAATACAGCAGAAGTATGATGCATTACATCGGTTCCATGCCCGATTACAATTCCTTTGACACCTTTTTTGATCTCTTCACCAATACTATTTGCAATTATTTTCCAATGTTTTGGTTCGATATTTTCACTGAAAACGCCACAAATTTTTTCAGTTTCCAAATTACAATAATCAGCCAGTTCAGGGACAGAACCATATAATTCACCCGGTGAAAAAGCCGGAATAACAGCGCCTGTACGATAATCAAGACGGCTGGCGATTGTGCCACCGGTCCCAAGCAGTTTTACATTGGACTTGTGCTTATCCTTTGGAAAATCCTGTTCCGGAATTTTATAATGAGCTTCTTTAAAATCAATTTCTTTAATATGTTGAATTGTATTTACAGCGATGCCAATATTGTATCCATTACGAAGTTTCATAACAATATGATTGGAGTCTGAAGTTTCAGAACGAGGTAAAATAATGCCCTTGAAATCGCCTCTGTTGGTATTCATTTCAACATCGCTCCATACTCTAACAGAGTTTTCTTTTAAAATTGCTAAAGCCGGTTCTCGGTAACCTTTATAAATATCACTCATATTATTTACTCTCTGTCAAGTGTTTTTGAAGTTTTCTATTAATTATTGATCCGGCGATTTGTCCTCTGCAAATTTCCATAATTTTGCCCATAATAAACCGCTGTTTTTTTGATAATGTTTGAATAGTATTGATTTCTTTTTTATCAGGACCATACAAAATGTTTTCAATAATTTCATCAGGATCAATTTTTGTTTTTAACAGATATTTTGAAAGAATCTGTTCCAATTTTTTTTCTTCATTGCTCAAAAAATCTGTAAAGATATCATCGGATTTTTCCAGAAGAGGTGTTTGTTTTTGAACGGCATCTAAAAATATTTCCCAGTCTTCTTTTTGAATCTTTTCTACAGGTAGTTTTTTTCTTTTCCAGGCTACAGTTTTTTCAAAAGTCAATTCAGCGATATGTTTTGGATGAATTTTTTTATATTTTTCAGTTAGTATTTCAAAAAATCTGGCTTTCAATGAAAAAGCAATTGATAGAGTAAGATGTTTAGGTAGCCCCATGTTTTTATATTTCTCTTCCCTCTTCCAGATTGGTTCCGGAATATTTTTTCCCAAATTATATAATTTTTCATGTGTAATTTGAATGGGTGGGAGATCGGTATCAGGATACATTCTTTCGGGTCCCGGTAAAATTCGCTCAAAACCATTAGTGCCATCGGGCAAAGCCTGTCTGGTTTCACTTGGAACACCGATAGTTGCTTCTTTTGCTCTTATAATTATTTCATCTACTGCAGTTGTTAAATCTTTTGGATTTCCCCAGATAAGTATTAATCCGTCATTTGAATTCGCATTTACGGCGTTTCGGATTTTTTTTCCAGCAAAACTATCGATAGTTTCTTCAGTACTTTCAGAAGTTAGAATATTTGGTAATCTGGTTAGACATGCAACTACTCTGACCCGGTCAGAAATTTCCCGTGAAAAAACTTTTCCGGTTTGAGTGGGGTGGCTCAGGATTCCCTGGAAGCCTTTTAAGTTTACACAATATACTTTATCACCATGCTTTATTGCTCTTCGGATCGGGTCCCAGGCAGTTTTATTTAATAAATGGGTAACATCTGCTGATTCAGTTTTAATAGTATCTTTGGTGATCCCTCTATGATGTAATTTTTCCCTGATTCGAAGTAATGAATGTTGCCGCATTGCTTCATTATAAATAAGCATTGGAATAGTTGGGATTCGGGAAACCCCTTTTATTTCAATTCTGGTTCCACCACTGATGCTGACATTCACATCCTGGCGACCTGCTCCGATTCCTGTTCTGACTTTCCCGGTACTTCTTACTAATCTTCGTAAAATTTCAGCTACTTCTGCCACTTCCTGTGGAGTCTTCATCTGGGGCTGGGTAACAGTTTCAATTAGAGGCATTCCAAGTCTGTCGGTTATGTAAATCCGTTCATGACCAATATCGGAAATTTCGCGACAGGCATCTTCCTCAAGTCCAAGTTGGATTAAATCAATTTTTCGGTTTTTATAAGGTATCCAGCCATCAACACCAACTATTGTAGTTCTTTGAAATCCGGTTGGAATGGAACCATCCAGATATTGTTTGCGGGCGATATGAATTTCGTCAACCAGTTTGTAATTCATCAACATAGCAATTTCCAGGGAAATATCCAAAGCCTGTTCATTGATCTCAAAGGGAGGAGTGTCGTCCATTTCATAAGTACAAACACTCTCGTGATTGATGCGGTAAGTAATATTTTTTTTGGTTTTAAATTCCATCAATGCTGTGCCATCATATTCACCCAATTCAGAAAGAGTCGGGCGCATATGGCGTAATATTTCAGCATCATATTCTCTGGTATATTTTCCCGCGGGACAGCGACAAAAAAGTTTTTTTTCAGTTAATAGTTGTTGATGAATTTCTAAACCAGCCATCAGACCTAGTCTATTATAATCATCTTCCGTCATATTCTCAAAGGTTTTAAAAAAAGCAGACATGGATTAAATCCCTTTTATAAATGTTTAAAAATCAATTTCCATTATTTCTTAATAATAATGGAAAAGTATGAAAGATTTTTTTTCTCTTTTTCTTAATTAATTAAAAAAACATGTTCGAAAATTCTAACAAAGTTAAGGTGGTGTGTAATTATTTCCAATAGTTGCTTTTAGTTTTTTTTTGTGTCTATGTTATGTTTTTATCATAATTTGAAAAATTCATAACCACGGGGATACATAGGCAAAATATAATAATAAAAACAGGTTATTTTTATTATTCAAATAACTTTCTTGAAATTGATCGGATTTACCAATACTTTACAGTGTGAAAAATAAGAGAGGACAACAATGGATAAAAAAAGAATATTTTTGATTTTAGTAGTAGTAATATTTTTTGCTCAAAATATTTTTCCCTGTACAACAGGCCTGGCTGATAAAGAATTTTCATCATCAGCGAGAGCTTTATTATGGAAAAATCGTGATTCTTCA
Source organism: Fidelibacterota bacterium (assembly GCA_029939575.1). GTDB lineage: Bacteria > Fidelibacterota > UBA2242 > UBA2242 > JAOZSR01 > JAOZSR01. The sequence continues at coordinate 10,444 of JAOZSR010000084.1, read as the reverse complement.
CATAAGGAAAATGAACTTTTCTACTTCAATCATGGGAAGGTAAAATTTATTGCCATTATAAATAGCAATGATACATCACAGGTATGGTCAGGAATTAATAATTTTGGATTTGCTATTATGAATTCAGAATCCAGAGATTTAATAAATAAAGATACTACAGAAACAAAATACGACAATGAAGGCTATTTAATGAAACGTGCCTTGAAGACATGTAAAAATATTGACGATTTTATAAAAATGTTAGAACAAAGTAACCAGTCGGGACGTAAGGTCACAAGTAACTTTGGAGTTATAGATGCTTCAGGCAGAGCAGCTTACTTTGAAACCGGCAATCATGAATTTTTTAAATGTGAGGCCAAAAATAATTTTTTGATCAGGGCAAATTTTTCCATGAATGGGAGAGGGGCCACAAAATATGGATTTTTACGTTATAATCGGGCAAAAGACTGGTTTCAAAAAATGAAGCAGGATGATGTATTATTCCCGACAAAGATAGTGGAAAAAATAATTTCAGATCCATATTTGCCACCTACAATTACAAAAGAGAATTTTATTGAGTATGATAAAGTCAAAATTAATAGTTCTATATTCAGATATTCTACTGTCTCCTCAACAATAGTTGAGGGAGTGGCAGATAATGAAAATCCTGAATTGTCTACATTCTGGTGCAGTTTGGGCCCAACAGCAACTTCGGTAGCAATTCCAATTTGGGTTTATAGTGAATCTATTCCTGCTTGTTTAGAAGGAGAAAAAGAGTCTGAGTTGAATTTGGTTTTTCGAAATATCAGAGAATATTTAGCAGCTGATGAGGAAAAATATATCTTACCTTCCAAATATATTGAGGTACGTAAAGAGTTTGATAAATTACAGAGGAAGGTTAATCGCAGGACTGGTAAAAAATTAAAAATATGGCGGGATAATCTTCCTGCAAGAGAAGATGTTGCAAAGTTTCAAAACGATATTGCAGACCAGGTATTAAAGGCCAGTAAAAAATTGCTACTAAATTTACAAAAATAATACAGGTTAAAACGTTTGAATGAAATCTGCAGATGAAGGAATTAAAAAAATTGGTTTGAAAAGGGTTGATTCAAATCAGCAAATCTACAATCTTACTGATTTTATCCACATGTAAATAGCTATTTTGTTTGTCGTTACTTTCGGAAACTACTTCATGTTGCCAGGTTGTATGATAAGGAATATAAATCCCGAAGGCTCCGATATTTGTAATTGGTAAAATATCAGATTTAAGCGAATTACCAACCATTAAAAATTCTATAGGGTTTATGTTTAATTTTCTTAAAATCTCAGAATAGACTTTGCTATTTTTATCACTCACAATTTCTATATGATGAAAATATTTTTTTAGTCCTGATTTGGCTAATTTGGTTTCCTGATCAAGTAAATCACCTTTTGTGATAATGATTAGTTTATAATGATTATACAAAGATGTTAAAACATTTTCAACATCAGGAAGTAAATCGATTGGCTGATCAATGAGGGATTTTCCCAGATTAATGATTTTTTGAATTTCACTAGCTGAAATCTTTTCACCGGATATTTTAATTGCAGTTTCTATCAATGAAAGGATAAAACTTTTTGCCCCATATCCCAATAATTTAAGATTAGCCATTTCAGTCTGAAATAATATTTCTGAAACTTTATCAGCAGGAAGATAATTTTGGAGTAGATAACATAGCTCTTTTTCGGTTTTCCTGTAATGGGGTTCATTTTTCCATAGTGTATCATCAGCATCAAAGCCAATAATATTAATATTATCAAATATTTTTAACATTTTTCTCTGGTTTCTTATTTTGGTTTAAAGGGCTTTTGGAAGTTTAAATGCAGATTCCAGGGTTTTCTGAGCGGAATTTAAATCTTTATTTAAAATGACACAACTAACAGTTGAAATGGAAGTGGACATGCCCATGATGTTAATATTATTATTTCCAAGAGCAGAGCACATAATACCGGCTATATTGGGCTTTTCTCTAAAATGTGGTCCATAAATTGAGATTATGCAGACATCATCTTTCCACCTGTCTGCTTTGGCATTTATTAATTCTTTAAGTTGAGAAAACAACTGTTTAAGTTTATTTTTATAATCGGAATTTATACAAAAAGAGATATCTACAAAACCATCAATATTACAACCCTCGGTAATATATTCTACGCAAATACCATTCTCACCCAAAAAGGATAATATTTTACCTGTAATTCCCGGTTTGTCAGGTGCAGAATTGATACAAATCTGGATTAAATTGCTGCTTTTTAAAATTCCGCCAATTGTGATTTTTTTTTGTGAATGCATTTTGTACCAATACAATTTAATTTATTCATACGGGACAATCGAAGGTTTATTAATAAAATAGAATCATAACTTCAGGAAACATATTTTTTAATAATATTTATAAGATCATCTGGCATTATGGGCTTCTCAAGAAATTCATCTACTGGGATTAAGCCATTATCTTTTTGGAATTTAAATCCTGTTTCGTGGCCAATAGCCGAAAGCATTATAATTGGTTTATTTGCGATTTGGGGAGTGTTTCTAATTTTTTGAGCTACGTCAAAACCTTCGTGAACTGTTGTCATCATAACATCTAAAATTATTAAATCAGGTTGTTCGGAAAGCAATAAATCAAAACCTGTAGTTCCATTTTGAGCATCAATAACTTCGTGATTGGCATTTTCCAATGTTAGTCGCATTACTTCAACTAAATCTACATCATCATCGATGATTAATATTTTTGCCATTTACTTGATTCTCCGTTATAATTTCTTTTAATATCTATAAAAAAACCTGAATAGATATTATTAATTTTTATTGTGTTTTAAAAGATAAAATTTATCTTTTAATTTTTTTTATAATTTTTCCCACCAGTTCCTGGATTCCATCACCATTTTTAGCGGATGTTATGCTCAAATCAATAGTCGGATTTATTTTTTTGATATTTGTTTTCAGGAGATTTATATCACAATCTAAATATTCCAAAAGATCAATTTTATTAATGATTGCCATTTGACATTGGCGAAACATCAGTGGGTATTTGACTGGCTTATCGTCGCCTTCTGTCGTGCTGATTACCACGATATTAATATCAGCGCCCGTATCAAATTCTGCCGGACAAACCAGGTTTCCTACATTTTCAATTATCACGAGGTCCAATTTCTCAATATTTAATTTATCGAGAGCCGGTTTTATTACTTCCGAGCCAAGATGGCAATCTCCACCGAAATTATCTGTATTGATCTGGACAATTGGAACCTCCAGTGGTGAAATTCGATCTGCATCGTTTGTTGTAGTAATATCTCCTTCAATAACTCCAACTCTGATATCCTGTTTTTTTAAAATCGGGATGATATTTTCCAATAGTCTTGTTTTTCCTGAACCTGGAGAACTCATAATATTTAGAACCAATGTTTTACTACTATTTGTAAAGTTTCTGATTTCTTCTGCTAATTTATCATTTTCTTCTAAAATGTTTCTTAAAATTTGAATTTTCATATTTTCCTCTTTTTTGGATTGGATTAACAGGATTATTTATTCTCCAGGTCCTCATTATTAATCTTCTATATCAATGCTTTCAATATACATATCTGTACCCGATAAGATCTCAATATCTGAAGAATTACAATTATCACACAGGAAAATCGGCTCCTCGATTTCCTTTTCACTATTGCAACTATTACATCGGATTTTGATAACTTCTTCTTTTATTTCAAGAATACTGTTTTGTAAAAAATCGATATCTTTTTTGATTATATCAAAACAAAATTTTAGTGAATCTGGAATCACTGCATTCATTCTGCCGGTAATAAGGGTTATGGATTTTACCGGTTTTTTAAATTCATTTTTTGATTTTTCATCTTTAAGTATTGTAATAATATTTTGTGCTATTGACATTTCGTGCATAAAAATCTCATTAATTTAAATTAACAAATACGCGGTAACATTTCTCCGGTCAGCATATCAAGAATTCGATCACTGCCTATTTGTGTCTTCAATAAAACTCTACTTTTTGGTTCTTCTATTACTTCTCCAATTATTTTGGCATCTTTCCCTATTTTATGGTCTTTCATAATTGCCAGGGCTTTATCTGCATCGTTATTACTGACGATTATCACAATTTTACCCTCGTTTGCCATATAAAGAGGATCAAAACCCATAGGTTCGCATAAGCCTCGCACACTGTTTTTTATGGGAATTTTATCTTCATAAATTCTAAGTCCGAAATTTTGTTTATCTGCAAATTCATTTAAGATAGTAGCCAAACCGCCTCGAGTTGGATCACGCATTATTCGTAAACCTGGTACATTTTTGACCAGTTTTTCTGTTAATGAATTTACTATATTGCAGTCGCTTGAAATATTTCCGGTTATTTTGAACTCCTCACGTGCACAAATAATTGCAGCTTCATGATCTCCGATAGTACCACTGATTATAATCCTATCACCGGGAGTAATTGTATTTTCTGCAAGACTGATATTATCAGGAATTTTTCCAACTCCGGCAGTATTTATATAAATGCCATCGGCATTACCTTTTTCTACTACTTTTGTGTCACCGGTTACAATATTTACACCTGCATCCTGAGCCGTTTTTTGCATAGAAGCCACAATTTTTTCAAGATCGCTAATTGGAAATCCTTCTTCAATAATAAATCCACAAGAAAGATAAAGTGGCTTAGCCCCGCAAACAGCAAGATCATTAACAGTGCCTGCAACAGCCAGTTTTCCAATATCTCCACCCGGGAAAAATAAAGGACGGATAACATGGGAGTCAGTTGCAAAACAAAGTTTCCCATTAATTTGATTTAATAGAGCGGCATCTCTTAGTTGATTTAAAATTGGGTTATCAAAATATTTTAGAAAGACTTCTTTAATCAGATTATGTGAAAAAATCCCTCCGCTACCATGTGCTTTTGTAATTTTGTTATCCATATTTTCCTTTATAAAGAATATTTGAAATAAGTCGCACAAGTTCCTTCATCACTAACCATACATGCTCCCTGTGGTGATTGAGGTGTGCATATTTTTTTGAATAATTTACAATCCAATGGAGTGTTTATTCCGCGCATAATATTACCACAAATACAACCCGGATTTTCTTTTTTCTCAATGAGCGGAATATCAAATTTCTGATTGGCATCAAATTGTTGAAATTCAGATTTGATTTTTAATCCGCTACCGGGAATAATACCCAAACCCCGCCATTCTGCATCAACCGGTTCAAAAACCCGGTTCATAATTTCAATGGCTTTTTGGTTGCCCTGGTTACGGACAACCCGTGTATATTGATTCTGAACAGTTGAGATATTTTCTTTAATTTGTTTCACCAACATATAAATTGATTCTAGCATATCAATTGGCTCAAATCCGGAAACCACACATGGAATTTTATATTTTTCTGCAATAATTTTATACAAATCAAGGCCGGTAATTGCAGAAACATGACCTGGGCAAATGAATCCATCAAGACGAATATCTTCTGAATCAAGCAATGCTTTCATGGCGTTAGGCATTGTCTTGTGACCACTTAATACCGAGAAATTTTTTAGGCCCTCGGATTTTGCTGAAATTATTGAAGATGCTATTAAAGGAACAGTTGTTTCAAAGCCAATTCCCAGGAAAATAATTTCCATGTTTTTATTATTTTTCGCTATTTCAATTGCATCCATTGGGGAATAACAGATTCTAATATCACTTTGTTTTGATTTTTCATTGATCAAACTTGAATGACTGCCCGGCACTCGAAGCATATCTCCAAAACTACAGATTATGACATTTTGTAAATGTGATAGTTCAATCGCACTGTCAATAAAACTGTTATCAGTTACACAAACCGGACATCCCGGGCCACTTATCAGGTTCAGATTTTGCGGGAGTAATTTTTTTATCCCATATTTAAAAATTGTAATTGTGTGCCCACCGCAAATCTCCATTAAATTGATTTTGGAATCAGGCATTATTTCATGAATTTTCTGAGAAAGGGATTTTGCTATGTTCGGATTTCTGAATTCATCAATATATTTAACCATTATTAACCCATCTTCTGCTGTCTTTTTTCTTCAAATTCAGCAATATCTTGCCATATTTTCAGGTTTTCCAGGGCAGTTTCTTCATCAAGTTTTTCAATGGCGAATCCGGCATGTACAATTATATAATCTCCAACTCGGGCATCGGATATTATATCAAGGTTTGCCTGATATTCGATTTCTCCTACTTCTGCAAAAGCGATATTATTTTCAATTTTTAAAATTTTCATAGGTATTGCTAAACACATAGATCTATCTCTTTTCTATTTTTTTATTAACAGACAAGAATGACTTTTTTTTATTTTTGGTCTATCTAAAATTTGGAATCCATTATCTTCGGCATGTGAAATAGATGTTGTGAAATTTTCCATAGAAACTCGTTTTTCAGGCTCCATTATTAATAATTTTGCTGATTGTTTAAGGCTTTTGTTTAAATCCGAGAAAAATTTTGCAGTATCATGAATCTCATGTACAACTGCTGAGGCCAGGGCGAAATCAATTTCACCAGTGTATTTTTCCAGATTTAAAGAATTTTGGCTACATACATGTAAAATTATTTGATCAGAAAGATTGACCTTTTTGGCTCGTTTTTTTAATTTTGACAGCATTTTTTCCCGGATATCTACACAAATAACCTTACCTTTTTTACCAATTATTTTTGCCATTGGTAAACTAAAAAATCCCATAGCACTACCAATATCAAGGGCTTTTATTCCGGGTTTGAGATAAGGTCTGAGGATTTTGTCAGGATCATGGTAAATTTTTCTCAAAGGATTTAGTAATAAAAATCCTACCCAATACGGACATACTTTATGTGCCATATTGATTCTCCTTTTCTATTATTGAATTAGCAATAACAATTTGTCCAAGAGCAATACCACCATCATTTGTTGGTAGAGATTTGTGAGTATAAACTTTAAATCTATTTTTTTCAAGTATAAAATCTAAATTATTTAGCAAATATAAATTCATAAATACACCACCGGATAGAACAACTTTTTTAATTCCGGTTTTATGACTGATTTTTTTTACTGTTTCATATAATATGTTAACAAGTCCGTTATGAAATTTTCCTGCAATCTGTGATTTTGAGATATTATTTTTTACATCAGATACAAGTTGCCTGAACATTTTTTTCCATGAAATTATTTGCATGTCCCCATTGTTTTCAATCTCAAAATTATATGCAGTTTTTGAATTATCAGATATATACTGTTCAAATTCAATTGCTGCTTGTCCTTCATAGTTAACAGAGTTTCTAACTCCAGCAATAGCGGCAACTGCATCAAATAAACGGCCACAACTTGAAGTAATCGGCGTGTTAATCTGATTTTCTATTATTTGTATAATTAACTCTAAGGAATCCGGTTCGATTGACTGCATAAAAGGATGCTCGGGATTTATTAAATCTTTACCGAATATTTCATATAAATAACTAATTGCCATTTGCCAGGGATTTTTTACAGCTGCTTTAGCGCCCGGCATTTTTACATTGGCAAAATGAGCCATGCGTTTAAATCCGGAATATTCTGATATCAGTATTTCGCCTCCCCAGATTGTGGAGTCGGTTCCAAATCCGGTTCCGTCTAAAATAATCGCGATCACAGGCTCATTAATTTTATTTTCTGCCATACAGGATACAGCATGAGCATGATGGTGTTGAATACCGATTTTTTTTATTTTTGCCCCATTTGGATTTTTTTCCGCATAAGATAATGCATATTTTGTAGATAAATATTCCGGATGAAGGTCATAGGCTATAATTTCCGGTTCAATATCAAAAATGTTCTTAAAATGATCAATTCCCTGTTCAAAAGCTTTTAAAGTTTCAAAATTTTCTAAATCTCCAATATGATGGCTGATATAAACCTGCTTGTTTTTTGCAAGTCCAAAAGTATTTTTTTGCTCTGATCCACAAGCCAATATCGAAAATTTGATTTTATTCTTCAGGATAATACTATTTGGTACATAGCCCCTTGACCTCCTTAAGGGATAGGGAGTATTTTTCCAAATCCGAAAAACTGAATCATCATTACGAATATGAATTTCCCGATTATGTATCAAGAAAAAATCTGCGATATTTGCAAGTCTATTTTTTGCAGCTGAATTTTTGAAAGCAATAGGCTCATCGCTTATGTTTCCACTGGTCATAACTAATGGAAAATCAATAAAATAGAATAGTATGTAGTGAATTGGTGTATAGGGCAGGATTGATCCTAAAAACTTATTATGAGGTGCAACAGAATTGGCAATTTTGCAATTATTCTTTTTTTTCAGTAAAACAATAGGTCGTGGATAACTTTCTAATAATTTATTTTCCTCTTTTTTAGTGACGCAATATTGTTTTACCATGTCAATGGAAGGAAACATGACAGCAAAGGGTTTGTCCTCTCGGATTTTTCGTGTTCTAAGATTTTTTACAGCTGTATTGTCTAAAGCATTGCACGCCAGGTGAAAACCACCAATTCCTTTGATTGCCAGTATTTTTCCGGCTCTGATAATTTCATTTATTTTCTGAAAAATCCGGAATAGGTCTTTTTTATTATTGCCTCTAATAATATTGATATTTTTATTATCGCTCAAAATAATTTCAGGGCCACAGGAAAAACAAGCGTTTGGTTGAGCATGGAAACGACGATTTTCCGGAGTCTCGTATTCAGTCAGGCAGGATTCGCACATAACAAAGTTTTTCATCGTCGTGACAGGACGATCATAGGGTACATCTTTTATTATGGAATATCTAGGGCCACAATTTGTACAATTAATAAAAGGATATAAGTATCTTTTATTGTTTTTATCAAATAATTCATGCAGACATTCATCACAGACATTCAGGTCCGGAGATATAGCTACAGTTTTATTTTTTAATTCTACGCTTTTTTTGATAATAAAATCACTGAATTGCCGATTTGATTTTAATTCTGAAACCTGGAATGTATCAATCCTGCTTCTTGTCGGAGGTTTGGTATGAAGAATGTCTATAAAATCCTGAATGTTATTTGGATTTCCCTGGATTTCAATAATAACTCCAACAGAATTGTTGATAACAAAGCCTGCACAGTTTTTACTTTTCGCAAGATTATATACAAAAGGCCTAAATCCTACACCCTGAACTATTCCTGTGATTTTTATTTTTTTGGATACTTTTTTTTCACTCAACATTACAATATTTTATTAAATCAAAAGAAGTAATACAAGGAAATAGATAAATTTTGCTTAATATATTTTTTTGTCAGGCAAGTACCTCTTCATAAATATTTATTTTGCATTCCTGTCTAATCAGACAGGAAAACCATAGAAAATACTCTGTTGAAAAGATAGAAAATTTAATTCTCCTATTATCATCTTGGATTTTAAAAAAGTGAATTATATATTCTGTTTATAATTATTTCAATAAAAATATGAGAGAATAATAATGTTTTTAGGGTGGGTGTTAAAATGAAAAAATTTTTTCTAATAGTCAATCCTGTTGGTGGAAATAAAAAAGGATTGGAAATTCTTGAAAATATTAAGCCGGTATTTAAAGAAGCCGGTGCAGAACTTGAGATTAAACAAACTCGCTATGCTGGACATGGCAGAATGTTGATCAATTCTTTAAATTTTGATGAATATGATGGATTTTGCGCTATTGGTGGTGATGGTACAATGCATGAGGTTGTAAATGGAATGTTGACCAGGGCGGATAAGAAAAAAATTCCAATCGGTTTAATAACCGGGGGTACCGGGAATTCCTTTATGCATGATCTTGATTGCCTTGATCCGATAATTGCAGCTAAGAGAATTGTTACCGGAAGATTGCGGCCCATGGATATAGCCGAAGTTAGAGCTGCTGATGATATCATTTATGGATTTAATATAGTTGGATGGGGATTACCAACTGATATTAATGCATTAGCAGAAAAACTCAGATGGTTGAAAGGGCAACGCTATAATATCGCCTCAGTAATAGAAGTATTGAAAAATAAAAGACGGTTGGCCAGGATTAGTATAGATGACAGAAATATCGCTGGGGATTTTGGATTTATCTTAGGTTGTAATACAATTCATACCGGGAATGCGATGAAAATGGCACCATTAGCCCAGATCGATGATGGATTAATTGATCTATTAATTGTTCGGAAAGCAGGACGATTAAAATTGTTATCTCTGTTTTCCAGAATTTTTTCCGGAGATCATATTGGAGACCCGGCAATCGCTTATCACCAGGCCAGAAAATTTTCAATTATTCCTTTAAAAAATTATCCTTTGAATATTGATGGTGAAATAGTAGGAAATACACCTATTCAGGTGACTATGTTACCAAAAGAAATTAATGTATTGGTATAATTAATTTTTAGGGTATTCTTACAAATTTTTTGGCTCTATATGATTTATAGTGGGTAAAACCTTTTTATGAAACAAAAAATTGA
>JAOZSR010000160.1 GCA_029939575.1 Fidelibacterota bacterium | reverse complement strand
ATTGATTGTTGAGATAGATGTTGCCTGTTGATGGTGATGTATTTATTGCAATATAGGCAAACTTAGGTTTTAAAGTGATAGTCGGCACTGTTATGGATTCACCTTCTCCAAGTTCTAATGTATTGACACTTGAATGATAAAGTTTTTTCCTGAGACTGAGGTTATAGTTACCGGCAATTAACTGATCTGAGTATGGAGTTTGGCCAACCTTTTGATTATTAATAAAAACCTCTGCACCCTGGGGATCTGAGTTCACTGTTACAATTCCAGGTAGTTTCATCTTTGATGCTGACTGACCTTTCTGCATGGATATGTCAACCATTTCATCTTTGTTGAGTGTAACAGTTTTAGTTAAATCATTGAACCCTGTTTTGGTAAATTTGAATGTATATTGTCCTGGTGGTAGTTTGAACAACGCATTCTTACCTCCTGTTTTAAGTGGAGCCAGATCGCCACGACTGATATAGACATTTGTTTCATTTAGCCGGAATGTTAGTTGAATAGTATTTTCTATGGCACTCAAACCTGTTTTTTCTTTGTTGGTTAATACCATTTCGTACACCTTGGAGGCTTCAAGTTTATTTGAGATTTTAAAAGAAAGTTTAATAAACCCCTGCTTTGATATCTCTACATATCTTGTACCCGGTGAAACATACAGCCAATAGTCATATTGTTTTTTCAATACATCTTCCAGTTGATTGGAATAGAAAGTAAGCCCTGTTAAGTCTGTACTTATTTTGATAATTGCACAAAACTCATCATTTACATCTTTCTTAGGATTTGTCCTTGCAGATAGATCAGTATTATCCAGTTGAAAGGACTTAACTATGAATTCATCTGCAAATAAAACAATTGTAAAGATTAATACTATAAATATTGCCTGAAGAAGTTTTATCATACCGTTTCCTAATTTTTATTAATTATTTTAACCTTATCTATAACCGTTTATAAAATAATAATTCAGCATACAATAATCAATTAAATTGTTTGGTGTAAATTCTAATCCAAATCCTTCTGAATTTACATTTTATTTCATCTATCAAAACAATATTATTCTGAAGTAACCAAACTTTTATTAATTCCTAACATATTACTGATCAACTAATATTCCTTCAAATAAGTTTCTACATACAGAAACACTCTTCTGCTTGTTTAAATTAATAATTATACTAATAATCTCCTGCAAATAATTGGATAATCTAATCATTATTAATCCCACATTCAAGTCCTAACCAATTTTAGTAATGTGTTTTTCCTCTGGACATTGAACCAAAACCTTAATCTTAAAAATACAAAAACAATCCCAACTATATTATATCCTGAATTTTTCAGGTTAAGAATACTTTAATAAAGGAAAACCCACTGTTTGAATTCATCCAATTTCTGGCTATATTTTCATCGATTCAATATTAATTATTTATTCGTTGTTAGGAGAAATAATAAATGAGGGTTCATAAAATATTTAGACAACTATTACTATTTTTCTTAATACAAACTTTTGTTTTTGGATCAGACAAAATTAATTCATCACCAACAAAATACAAATATGTTCCTTCCGAATTTAACAATTTGCGAATTTACCAGGTCATGGTTGAGTCATTTATTGATGGTGATCCCTTAATAAATTACAAAGATGGATATGGTCCAAGTCATCATTGTGGTGATTTAAAGGGAATTACAGATGCACTTCCTTATATAAAAAGTCTGGGAATGAATGGAATCTGGCTCACTCCGATTTTTGATTCTGAATGTGGAACACCGAGTTTTAATCCTGATAAACAACCGAATATAAAACTTGATGCTACCGGTTATTTTACTCGTAATTATTTTAAAATTGATCCTAATTTCGGAACAATGGAAGATGCCAAAACTTTGGTTAAAAAAGCCCATGAATTAGAAATGTATGTTTTCTTTGATGGAGTTTTTGGTCATCACAAAGGAAAGGTAAGAAAATCACCTAATGGTAATCTTCCTTATGGTCGTTCAGATCATGTCTCATATCCGGAAAGTCTGGAATTTTACAAAGAAGTTGCTCTTTATTGGATTGATGAATTGGAAATTGACGGATGGCGACTTGACCAGGCATACCAGATTCCGGTAAAATATTTAAATGAAATCAGAATGGCTATAGAAACAAAATGTCAGGAACGGAAATTAGCCGGAAAAAAATGGGGTACATTGGGTTATGTTGTCGGAGAAATCTGGCATACAACAAAAATTATTTCAAAAAAAGGATATGGTTCCAATGAAAATCCGGGATTACTTTCCTGCTTTGATTTTCCTTTACGTTATAAACTTGTTCAGACCCTTGCAGTAGAAGAAAAAGGTTATGGCAGGCAATCGGCATCGATTTTAAAAGATGGTATGCTTTCACATAATATTTACGCCAAACATGCAATACCTAACCTGATGTTAACCAATCACGATCTGGTCAGGTTTGGTGATTTAATTCAGCGTGCAGGTTTAGGAGGTAAAGAAAACCGAGAATATTGGGAAAGACATAAATGCGCTCTTAGTTTTTTGGCCGCTTATACCGGCCCGATTACAATTTACTATGGTGATGAAATTGGCGATGAAGTACAAAACTTTGCTTCCAAAATTGATGATCCTAAGGAAAAATGCTGGGAAAAAGGTTTGTGCGATGATCATGTTTCCAGAACCAGCGGGAAGATTTTCAACCTTGATACCAATGAAATGAATCTTGCAAATCATCTAACAAAATTAATGAAATTACGGCAAAACCATCCGGCATTATATAACGGTGAAACGACAAACATCAAGGCTGGCGAATCGCTCTATATTGACTATAAGGTATATCTTAGTGATAGAATAGTATATATTTTGAACATTTCTTCAAAGGAAAAGACTGTTACTATTAAGAATACTGATGTTTCAGGCAATAAATTAATTAATTTATTTGATAATTCAGAAATCAATTTAACAGGTCAGAAATTCCAATTTTCTGTTAATGGATTAACAGGAAATTTTTATTTGGTAAAATGATAACTATTGGATTTGTTTTCAAATTATTCTTAGAAATAAAATTGGAAAAATAAACAGGAAATAACAATTTGAATATTATTAAAGTTTATCTGATAATTACAGGCTTTATCTTAAATATTTTGATTGCTCAACAAAATACTGAAAGTAATATTTTTACAAAGAACACAATTGAAATTATAAAAGCAGATATAGCAGAATTGGACATCCAAAGCAAAGTTGACTATTCTCCGGCAATCAAAACATATTTTAACCATTTTGATTTAAATCTTGTCAATGTTTCACATAGATTTGGATATTTTCTTTCATCAAATAATAAAATTATTACTCATATTTATTTTCCTCATGAAACTGTAGGTACTATCATAATTTTGCATGGCTACCTGTCTCACAGCGGATATACAAGGGATCTGGCAAATCTGTTATTAGCAAATAATTATACTGTTGTGGCAATTGATATGATTGGACACGGATTATCTGACGGAATGCCGGCAACAATTGATTCATTTGGAACTTATTCTCAAATTATTAACGACTTTATGAAATTATACTCAGAGAAATTGCCGGGGCCTTTTCATTTAATTGGGCATAGTACCGGGGCTTCATCTATTATTGATTATCTTGGTTGTTACAATGATCTTTTTGATAAAATAATCCTGGCTGCTCCGTTAATCCACTCTGTTCACTGGGAAATTTCTAATTTTGGAGCAAAAACTTTTGGAAATGAAATTAAACATGTACCCCGAATTTTTCGCCGTTCTTCTTCAGATAAAAAATATCTTAATTTTGTAAAGAACAATGATCCTTTGCAAACAAGATTAATTCCTCTTGATTGGACTCTTGCTCTTTTTGAATGGAATAAGAAAATTCAACACTTCCCTCCTATTAAGCGGAAAATTTTCATTATCCAGGGTCAAAAAGATATTATTGTTGATTATGAATATAACATACCTTTTTTGCACAAAATTTTTCCAAACCTGTTGATTGAGTATATTCCCAAGGGAAAACATGATCTTTTTAATGAAACTGAAAAGATTCAGAAACTGGTTTTTGACTATATATTGGAATATTTGAAATTAAATTATTGATGGAATCGTAAAAAGGTTCGAAGCTGTCTTTCCGTCGAAAGCCGGACAT
>JAOZSR010000024.1 GCA_029939575.1 Fidelibacterota bacterium | reverse complement strand
ACCAATCAAATATTTTTGATAAACCGTAGATTAAATATTCCATATATATTATTTTAATAGTTAATAAGTTTTTCTTTCCCAATTTAATATACCTTTTTTCTTTTCAAATATAAGAAAATAATATCTACCAAACCATCTTTTATCGGCTACTACATGAATATGTTGAAGTTCAAACCCTTTTTCTTTCATCTTTTCAAGTCTTATTGGTGTAAATTGATTAAAAAAATTTATATTTCCTAAAAATGCTATACCCTCAGTCGCTATTTCAATGGCTTTTTCTACAAATTTCCAGCCAACACCAAATGGCGGATTACCAATTACCCAGTCCACCTTTTTATGCCACTTAAAAAAATCACAACCGTCATCAATTTCACATTCATATTTTTCAACTACAGTATTTTGAATTGCATTATACCAAACTTTATTTTTACCTGAACCAGCGTCTAATATAACATCAGTTTCTTTTATCGGAATTAATGTTATTAAATTTTTTACCATTAGTGGATTTGTGTAATTAAATGTCTTATCTTTCATAATATATTATTTTAGCAGTTAACTATTTAAGATGTTCTTTAACAATAGCATAAGAATGAGAGTATCCATTCTCGTCCTCATTATTTTTACGACAATTTTTAATTTCATTATTAATTATTTTTAATATTTTAAATAATTCATCATTTATAGCCCCCTTCCTAATTCCATCTAGAATGGAATTTCATCTGTATTGATTTCATCAGTCGATTCTGCTGGCGAAGCAGGGGTTTGAGCTGGAGCTTGAACTGGTGCTGGCGTTCCTTGCGAAGGGACTCCTTGTACTTGTCCGTCCCCGGCAGTGCTTATTAATTTTATTCGATATCTTACATCCTGTTTTCTTTCACCAAGTTTTATTTTTTCAATTTCAATAGTATCGCCTACATTAGCCTTTAAAGTCGTTAGTTGGTTGATAGCAGAGGCTGAACCAACTTGCCATTCTTTTACTTCACCTGTGGCTACTTCTTTTAAATGAATTTCATACTTGATGTGTCGTTCCTCACCGTTGATATTTACTTTGCGGAAAAATTTTAAATTGTCGCCTTGAGCTGCATCTATAATGCCGACAGGCTTATAGAGGATGAATTGGACTGGCGTGTCCGCTTCCAGCTTTAGGAATTTGCCCTCCGCGGATTTGGCAATTTCCGGCGACACTAATGGTTGTGTCATAGTACGTGTGTGATCTTCCAGCTAGTGGGATAAGATCAATTATTTTATTATTTAAAATCAACGAATAATAATATTACAAAGAAAATCCCCCCTATTAATAAACAAACAGTTTCAAACATATTACAATTTATTGTCTAAAATATATTGAGCTTTCAATTCGTCATTTTTTGTTTTTAATTCTTTTTTCAAGGAATATAGCCATTCTTCTTCATTATCAAATCCGGTAATCATTTTAAAATATGGCGAGAATTTGACTTCCCAATTTTCTTTCCATACTCCCTCTGTTTTGTATTTTATTTTATTTTTTTGGAATCTTACACATCCGTGTGGTTCAAAAACAATTTGATCGGGCTTTGGCGGCTCTACCCCCTCGCGAATATATTTTGTTATTTGCTTAACATCCTTTTCCCATTTTTCTTCCAATACGGCATTGGGGTGGAATACTGTCATTTCTTTAATAGTTAAATCATCTTTAGAAAGATAGACTATTCTTCCTTCTGGTAGATTTTTTGCTTTCAAGTAAGTATAAATCTGCATAATGTGAAACGGGTAAGCTTCTTGTAGATAATTCTTTTTAGCCCAGAACACCATTGAATTAATAGTTTTGATTTCAAAAATAGTTGGAGGCAGGCCTTGCGGATATTTTTCTGATAATTCGTCAATTAGTTTATTTAAAATTTCTTTAGTAATATCTGAATCGTCCCCCTCGTTCATTTTTACCGCTTCTCTGGCTGTGTCCCAATCCGGCATGCTGGCGATATAATCTATTTTACCTGACACTTTTAAATGGTCATCATCTTCGGGGATAATGATATGTTCCTGTGAACTTTCGATCAGTCCGATTTTTGCCAAGTAGTCGCCTACTAATTCCTCAAAGATGTCACCAGCGGCAAATTTTCTTAATATTCTTTCTTCAATTACTCTAGTGGGAGGAGTGCCAATCATTTTATGATAGCGGTCAAAATAATTTTTACCGATTTCAGTTGCCCAGATATGCTCCCTAGCTACCATGGGACGATTACGCTTAACTGCAACAAGTATTTCGTTCCAAATATTTTCTAAATACAATTTATCTTCATTCATATTATTCTATTATATCATATATGTATCTTTTGTCAAGTTGATAAGTATATGATAATTATTAATAAGTCTAATTTCTTTTTAATGTTAGCTCATATTTTCGAGCTAAATCCCATAGACCGATACTGTCAAAAGTTGTTTCATCTCCACCATTTACTACCCAGCCCCAAATTAAATCAATCGCTACATCGGGATGGACTTTACCATCGATTAAATCACGATTAACTTTTTTAATAAATTTATAATCGTATCTATCTTTTGGCTTTCGTAATTTACAAGTTCGCATTTCCTGTCCTAAAAAAATTCTCAACTGTAATGACAAAGTAACGTCACGAACATCTTTTGGAATTAAATTATTCATATATCGGCATTAATAAAGTTTTACTAATGACACCTAATTCTATCCCCCGGATCTTTTTTGTGCTGTTATATTCACTAATAAATTTCATAGCCTCATCAGTATTTAATAAATATTCTTTGCCCTCAATTTGGATTCTAAGCTGATTAAATCCAAAAAGCATCCGTTTATCAATTCCCACTCCGAATTGGTGATAGCCGTCTTTGGACCAGTTATATATCTTTGGTGATCCCGCTCCCCACCAAAAGCCTTTTTTAATGTGTATTTCGCCTGTTTGCATAATTTTGCTATTTATTATTATAAATATTTGCTTTTTCAGATACAAAATAAAATACTACACCGGCTGAAATAAGAATAATCCAAAAATTTATTTCAGTTGCTAAGAGTAAAATAGAGAATACGAAAACTAAAACCTCCACTTTTGAATATTCATATTTCAACAGCCAATTTTTCAGTGTTTTCATATTAATTAAATTTAAATTTTTTTAATACCTCATTTAAATAAAATTCTATTAAATAAGCTTTTGTTTCCATACAATCAAATCCTTTTTCATCTTGTCTAATTTCCTCATTCTTACTAGAAATTATATTTTTATATTTCTTAATAATATTCATATTATTTTAATTGCATAAATTAAGTTTTTTTGCACAAGTCCAGGCACACCAATTACTATTGCGAACACGTATATTTAATGCCTCATTCGTATTACATTTGTATTGCATTTATAATTTTTTTAATCTATTACTTATTTTGTGTAATTTCATATTATGAATAGTATTTAATTGCCATAATCCGCAAGAAATAGTATTGTTTGGCTCTATGATGCAAATATCTTCTCTCCATGCACTCTCTGCCTGAATAATCGCCCACACTTTATTTGAATTTAGACCTGCTTTTCTAACTTCAGTTAATACCCACTCCTCCATAGACAATTCCTCACTTTGGTTAACTATTATTTCTGTCTGTATTTTATCAATCTCCAACACCTCAATCATTTTAGCTTGTACTGCTGGTATAAAAATTATTACCCATACGATGTAATTAATGGCTAAAAGGTTGAGAGTGACAGAGGCCTTTAAAAACATTTTTTGTCCTTTAGAGAGTAAACTATAATTTCCTCTCCATTGATTAATTTTTTGTTTTAGTTTCATTTTTTTTATTTTAATTTTAATCTTGGACTTCACGCCTTTTTTCTATTTCATCATATTCCCATTGCTTACCTATAAAATATAAGCCTTCATCAAGTGTTATCTCTTTATGCTCTGGATGAGTAATTACCGCACTACCTTTTTCTATCTTCAGATACCATTCATCTAGAAAATTAGCGTAGCTGATTTCAGCTTCTTTAGTTTTGGTAAGAAGATGTAAATGGTTTGTTATTTCACCCTCTCTAACCACTAAATCTTTATTAAGTTTTTTAAAGACAATGTTTTTTGGTGCTTTTTCAATTTTAATCAATGAAACATCGCCTTGATACTTTTGTATGGTCATAATTTTTATGTCCTTTTTACAGGATTATATTTAATATTAAATCTATCTAAACGATAGCATTTTTCTTGAGCTTTTAACACATCGCTTGTGTCTGGTGACACTCTGATGTAAACCCAATCTTTCTTGCTGGGGTCATAAGCCTTTAAAAATCTATAGCTATCGCCTAAACTATCTTTAATGCCTTTCAGCTCAATAATTTGTCCATATTCTTTATTCGGATGACTGTCTATAATTTTACTACCAGCCTCTTTCTCTAATACTTTTCCGCCAATATATTGAATTGCCTTTATCCTTTGCTCTATATTTTCTATTTTGAATACTTCTTCAGCTGTTATTTTTCTAGTAGTTATTTTTTCCCAAAGTTTTTCTTCAAAATAAATTCCATCTAAAAAATGTAATCCATAACCATCTGGATATTTAATAGCCATATCTATTTCACTGTGTAATTTTCTTTCCCGCCACAATATTCGCGGTTTTTCTGATATGAAAGCTATACCTTTATATGGGATAATAAATGGCACTTGTATTATAAATTCTTTAAATAAATTAAATTTATCTTCATCAAATTTTACTCCGATATATTGAGCATAGTCATAATAACCAATCCAACTATACCACCAATAAGATAAATAAAATTGTGTTTTTTCTTTTAATTGGCTATATAATTTGCTGTCTAATTGGTTGTTTAATTGGTTGTATAATTTGCTGTCTAATTGGTTGCATAATTTGTTGTTTAATTTGCTGTCTAATTGGTTGTTTAATTGGTTACATAATTTGTTGTTTAATTGGTTGCATAATTTGCTGTATAATTTGCTGTATAATTTGCTGTCTAATTGGTTGTAAACTGAGATGCGTAATTGGATGCGTAATTGGCTGCGTAATTGGCTGTCTAACTGGCTGTATAATTGGCTGTCTAACTGGCTGCGTAATTGGCTGCATAATTGGTTGTTTAATTGGTTGTTTAATTGGTTGTTTAATTGGTTGTTTAATTGGTTGTATAATTGGCTGTCTTGGATAAATGCTGAAAATAGAATTTTTAATAAACAAGCGTTTATGGGCGAACTGCCAATTATTACTATTGGTTTTTTTTCCCCCATTTTCTTATACATATCCCCTACTGCCTTTATAGCTTTCTTTTTATTGATTTTTTGAGAAGCTAAATCAACCCATTTTTGTATATATTCAGGTATTTTCTGTTCTTGTTTTTTTGTTAATTTAGTAATCATTTTTACAGGATTGTTTTATATATTATTTTAATAATTAGCTATACCATTGATCAAAATGCTTTTTAGCAGGTGATTTTATTAATCCAAACCAATCAAATATTTTTGATAAACCGTAGATTAAATATTCCATATATATTATTTTAATGATTATTTTTAAAATTAATAGTATTATATTCATTAAACGGCTGCCACTGATTATCTATTCGCACCATACAACCTGTTAAAACAGAATAATTACTTTCAATATTCATTATGTTTGCTTTTTTAACACAAGATATTTTATCAATCTTAATAACGGCAAATACACCAAATATTATTACAGTAAAAATTAATAGTACTATAAAAAAAACTGATAGCATATTTAATGTGTCGTCCAAAAATAAATTTTTAATAAAGTTTTTCATAATTCATAAATTCAATTATTATTATTTTATAAATTTTATAATTTTAAATATTATCTTTTTTATTAATGCTGAAATCGTTGGGAAGTATGACATCCATTATACTGTCTGATATTGGATATTTTTTGTTATCAAGATGTTTTTGGCACTCATTAAAAATTTCTTCATCTTCTTGGCTTAAAATTATTTTTTTTTCTTTAAAATATGACATATGTTTACCAATATTGATTATAATATTCTTTAATTTTTTGATCATTATCTAAAGGTATTTTTTCCACACTTTGCAAATCATCCCAAATTTTTTTAGCATAATCCTCAACATCATCAACAAACACCTGCTTTTGAGCAGACAATTCTTTGTAATGCTCCCAAATTAAATCCTCTGCTTGTAACCAAAATTCGTCAAAAGTTTGGCTAACTTCGGCAATCTGTTCTATTTTGTGCATTTTTTTTTGATCTAATTTAATTTTCATATTATTATTATTTATTTACTATTTTGCGGGGATGATTAAGGATTAGCAAATTTGATTAATCATTTAATTAATAATCTTTAGCAGGCTATTAAATACGTTTGACATTATTTATATATTTATAGTCTGCTAAGTGATTATTAACTAGCGATTATTCCGGTTATAACGCTTACAAGGCAATTAAAATCAGAATAATGATTGTTAGTATGGTAATTATTTTTGCGGTTTTTTTATGTGCTTTTTTAAAATGGAATAAGTATTGTTGTTCTTTTAGTGTTTTTGATTGAATAGGCATGTTATTATATTTTGATTTTAATTAGTTTATGGCTGTATTGATTAATTTTAAGTCAAGTAAATTGGCTATCAATCAATACAGGGCATGAAATAATTATTCTTTAAATAGTTTTATTTGTCTTTTACAACCGCCAACGGTCAACATTTCACCCGATTCACTAAAGCAAAAAGCTATTCCGGTATTTTTCATGTGATTGATTGCCTGTTGGTAGTATTCAATCCATTGTTTCGCTGTTTTCTTCATTCGATTAAATTTAATTAATTAGTATACCCAAACATTTTGATATACTCTTCTGCGACTTCGTTGCTATCTTCTATGTCAAAAATCTCGCCGTTGTTAATTTGTTGTTTTTCCATAAATTTGATTATTAGTTATTTATTGTATTTTATAATCTTCGGCATTTCATCAAATAAGTAATTGACTAAATCCTTATAGCTCATTTCATTTAATTCGTTATAACTATACCCGTATAAATCAATGGCACTGTTAATGATTTGTTCTTTTTTCATTTGATTAATTTATTAGTTATTTATAGTTTAAGTATAGCATATTGATATACTTTGTCAAGTGGATAACTATAGAGAAAATAGGAGGCGTGCCAATTTAAAATTGCTAATAATAGCACCAAGGGAGCGGGGCTAATTGTATATATACCTAATCAGGTATATATTCTAATATGGTTATAATGTAATTAGTTACCTAATAGGATATATAATCCTATAGAGTGTATAAACTGTGAATAAGTGTATAACCCCTAATTAGTAAGTATTATATCCCAGGGTTAGGTATGGACTGAAGGTGGATTTTTTTTGGTCGGGGGCAGGGGGGGGTCGCCCCCTCAAACTAGCCACTTACACGCTAATATAAGCTAAAAAGCCTAAAAAGGGGTTTAGGGGTACGGGGAGCTTAATGGTGGGCGTATAGAAAAGTTATGTATCTCCCCCTCAAAATTAGGAAAAATAAAAAAAGCTTATAAAATAAGCTAATATTACATAAAAGGGTTGATTTCCTGACACGCAATAATCCCTAAAGCCTGCCGACAGCGGTTATAAGACCACTAGACAGTCCTAGTAAATTACCCCGCCGGATATGGAATTAGAAAATTATTTTTGGCGGAATTTTTTACATCTGTTTGCTCTATTGGATACCTGCTATCTTAGGTCCAACGTAGTCCTGGCTGCACCAAACAGATTCGGCGTAATGTAGCCAGCGATGGGTTTTTCCTGCATACGCAACGGAGATTTATAGCTTCTCCGCAAGCCACCCTATCCGATTTATTTAACTTTGTCAGCAGGAGGCTAAATCGGTTCGCCTGACCTATCCTGCTCTAGACTTTAGTTATTTGATAATTGTTGCACATGATGATGCCAAATTTATTTTATGCGTTTGGTTTTTCACCGTGTTTTGGCCCGCATAAAACCATGTGCAAGAATAATAAAATAATAAAAAAAACACCAAAAAGATAGGTGCTTGACAAATGTTTTAGTTGTGCTATAATTGTAATTGAAATTCATATAAGTTTAGAGAAAACCACTTGACGATCCCGAATAGGACGGAGGGTGGTTTTTTCTTTTAAGACTTAGTAGAACTAATAACTTTTTTAAGCATAGCACGCCTTGATTAAAAATACAACCCCCAAAAAAGTGGAAAAACTGTGTATATGAGCCTATTACTTGACTATTTGACAATTTTTTGCTATGTTTTGTGGTAGAGAGGATTGGGAGCAAAAAGCTCTTAGTCCTTTTTTTATATAACAAGTAAAGTAGTAATATGGGTTCAAAAGGAACATATTTTGAAAAAAGTTATAAAGCGGAGGATATATTAAAAGTTATCCACACCCACCTCGGAAGAAAGGGTTGGCCCAAGGCTAGAATCTATGAAGAAGTGAAAAAAGTCGATCCAGATGTGCCTTGTTATAATTCGTTTAATTTGTTTATTAAGAAGATTGAGAAAGCCAGGGAAAGGCGGGCTATGTCGGTAATGAGCAAGATTAAGGATATTGATAATTTGACTGATGATCAGCTGATGCATACGGCTTTAAAGGGAATTATGGGATTAGGTGGAGCAGTAGTAACGCAGACAATTCAGCAAGCCGAGAAGTTGCTGAAAGAGGGCAAGCCGATTACTCCGGAAATGCGAAAGGAAATTATGGCTTGGTTCTTAAAGGGAGCGGATTTGCATAATAAAGCCAATCTGATTAAGATACAGGCCAACCAGGGAGAACTTTTGGAAACGATTGTTGATAATCTTATGGTCGCGGCTCAGTATGGGAAATTAAATAAAAAAGATGATATAATTGAGGGAGAGGCAGAGGAAGTGGACATTAAAAAACAATTAACTAAAGAAACAGCTAAAGTTTATGCCGACAGTTAAAAATATTAAAGATGGGTTAGGCAAATTAGATAAGCAGGATCAGATAGATGTGAAAAAAATGAAAGTGGCTTTGGAAATGGGGTATGATGATCCGGTATTTTTTAATGATTATTTTCTTGGCATCCCCACCCATCCTGGCCAGCAGGATTATTTAAGAAATTCTGATCCGATTTGGAATAAGGAGAGTAAAAGGAAAAATTTATTAGTTCCTTGCAACCGCTGGGGAAAAGAGCAGGGAGTTAATGAACCTGTTTTAACAGAATTTGGCTGGGAGAAAATTGGCGATTTGAAAATTGGCGATAAAATTTTTTCTAAAAATGGAAAATTGACTGAGGTAATTGGAGTTTATCCACAAGGGAAAAAGCAGTTGTATAAAATGGTATTTGATGATGGAAGCTGGACTAAATGCGGCTGGGAGCATTTGTGGAAATGTAAGAATAGGAGAGAAAGGTTTAATTATAAAAATGAGTGGCGAATAATGTCAACTAAAGAAATTGTGGAATATGGCGGTTATAATCCTGAGCCATATAAGAAAATAGAAATTCCAGTAGTTGATCCGATAATATTTCCAGAAAAAAAAATATTATTATCTCCATATTTGTTGGGATTATTGCTCGGTGACGGATGTTTTTTAAAAAAATCAATTAGATTTTCGACGGCTGATAAAGAATTGTTATCAGGGTTTAAGTATAGGCATATTAAAAATTATGATTATCAGATTAGCAATGTTATCGGCATAATTCGTGAACTGGGTTTAGAAAATAAGAAAAGTTGGAATAAATTTATTCCCAAAGATTATTTATATAATTCTGTAAAAAATAGAATTGCTATTTTGCAGGGGTTGATGGACACCGATGGGAATATAGAATCAAGCGGTAAGATAGGATTCAATACTGTTTCGAAAGAATTAGCTGATAATGTAATTTTTATTGTTAATTCGCTTGGAGGCAAGGTAATTAAATCAATAAAAAGGACAACTCATCGTGATTGTTATAGATTAAGAATAAAAATAAAAATTAACCCATTTAGGTTAAAGAGAAAATCAGACAGATTTTGTATAACAAAAAATACTTATAATCGTTTATTAAAAAAAATAATAAAAGTTGAAAAAGAAGATGCAGTTTGCATCCAAGTAGCTGATAAAAGTAATTTATATGTGACTAGAAATTTTATAGTAACACATAATACCGTTTTGCTTGCTACTAAGCATATCAGATTCTGTTTTTATAAGCTTTTAATGCCGCGGGAGGAAATGACAGTGAGATCAATGGCTGATGTTAGGTATCGGACATTGGACTTGTCGCCACATTCCAATCAAGTCAGGGCATGTTTTAATTATATTTATGACATACTGAATAATCGTTTTATAATCGTGATTGATGGAAAGCGGAAGACAAACAAGTGTAAAATTAGAGCGTTGTTTAAAAGCAAAAATGAATCGAGGATGATTATAACATTTTCCAATAATTCCAGTTTTAACGGAGCTAGTACGGGAGAAGATCAGGCTGCTAGTTTGGCCGGGGCTCAATTCGGGCTGATCACTTATGATGAGTGCGTGTTTTCTCACCATTTGCGGGAGGAGCTCCCAGGCAGGATTATGAGCAGGACGGTTGATTTGAACGCACCGATTGATTTAGTGGCTACGTTTGACCGCGATGCCAATGGCCAGCAATTTTTTTTCGGACTGGCTAAAAAAGCGTTAGCGGGCAAGAACGAATGGTATATAAAGACCGGAGTTTATACTGACAATGTGTTTATTCCTTTAGAGATAAAAGAAGCGTCAAAGGCTAAAATTATGGCTGAGGATTTTAATCTTTACCGCCAGGTATTTTTGGGCGAGGCAATCCCATCATCAGTCAAATTATTTGAGCCAGAAGTCGTTGACCAAGTGTTTAAGGAAGACTTGAATCCTGAACGGCCTCAAGTCGGGCATGATTATTTAATCAGTGTTGACTGGGGAGGCAGCGAACAAGGTGATCCGACTATTATGATGGTAATTGATTATTCAGGAATTCCTTATCGTGTAGTCCACCACGAGGAAATCAAGGGAGGTTCACCGCACGCGAATTTCGCTTTATTAAAAGCTTTAAAGTTTGATTATAACGACGCTAATATTATTATGGACACCAATTCTCTCGGCGGCGTAATAATTAAGAAAATTTTAAATGATATGAAAGTTAGGACTTATGATTTTGACGCTCACGGCGGAGAGAAAGGGGAGGCACTCACTCAGCTCAGACTAATGCTTACTCGCGACAGGAGGGCGGAAATAATAGAGGGAAAGTTAGTTGATCATAATAAAAATTTTGGGATGTTAAGAAGCTATTACATCGGCGATTTGGAAGATCAACTTGGAATGTACCAGATTGATGATAAAAAGATTGAACAGGATTATGTAGCCGCATTATGGCAAGCCGCTTGGTGGTTGATGAAAAAATATCGGAAACAGCCGGAACAGACTTATTTATTAAACCGCAATAGGCGGGGTAAAAATTATGCCACAATTAGTTGAAACAATTTTAAATAAAAAAGAAGCCACAGAAGATAAATGGCGGCAATATTTTATTGAAAAAAATGCCGAGCTTGAAGCGGAATATTCAATGCTTATGTTTGGCACTAAGACCAGGCTGGGTGCTGGCTGGAGAAAAGTCGGCTATCAGAGGTTGAGAGATTTCGGCGATGGCGACCAGTGGCTTTATAAGCCGGAGGGCGGTGCGACCATGCCTGTTTATAATTATTGTCGGTCCACAGTCCTAAACTATACGGCTTTTATGACTAATGAGCCGATCGATATTGATGTGCCGGCTGCCGATATTATCGATGAAGTCGAAGTAGCCAGAAGCGAGGCTAAAGAAAAGGCACTCAAAGAAGTTTTAGATGATAATAATTTTAATACGCTTTTTGAAAACGCTGTTTTTAACGGCTCTCTTTTGGGTGATTCGATTATTCTAGGGCCGTTTTATAATAAAAATAAAGATAAAATTGAAATCCGCCACGCTAAAATGCCGGAGCATGTAAAAATAATTTGGAAAGATGATGAATATACCGAGATTTTCGGCTATGTCCAAAATCGCTATATGTCAGCGGAAAAAATTTATGAAGAATATGCGGAAGAATTAAAAGATAAAAAGGTTTCATTGACGACAGGCGATGGCAATTATGACAGGACTTCAGCGTATCGCAAATCGCAGCGTCATTTTATCAAGGTGCTTGATTGCAATACCGCTGATGTCAGGATGATTATTATTGCCGATTCTGTTGTTATAAAATATGAGGTGCATAATAATGATTTTGTGCCGATTATCCACGTGCCTAATATCATCCACCCTGAAGAACCTTACGGCGTAGCTGATATTGAAGATTTATTAGATGCCCAAGTCGAATATAATGAGAAAAACTCAGATATGTCCGAGGTCATCGCCCAGAACGCATACGATTTTATTTTCGGCAAAAATTTGAATCCAACTGAAACTCAGGCTGGACGGGTTAATTTAATAGATATTGGCGATGAGGCTGAATTAATCCCTGATCCACGCCGAGCCAGAACAGTCGATTTAACTAATGATATTTCAAAAAGGCTTTCTGATGTTTTTAAAATTTCAGGATTAAATGAAAATATTTTTGGCGGCATTGGCGTGAAAGCGATTACCGGCAGAGCCTTGTCGGTTTTAATGCAGACAGTTAATAACCGCATTAAAGGCCGCCAGACAAGATGGACGGAAAAGCTGCAGGGAATGTTTAAAAATATATTTCTTTTAATGGAAAAGCATACTGAGGGCGGTCGGGAATTAGTCGGAGAATTTTATAAAGTTGATATTTTTTTTCCTGGTACGCTAGTCAGGAACATAACCGATGAAATAAATAAATTTAACGCTAAGGTACAGAGCCAGGAAACAACTATGAAAAATATGGGAGTGCCTAGTCCGAAAGATGAAAAGAAATTAATTAAACGTGAACTTGAAGACAAGATGCTAATGGTAGAAATTTCCAGGAATCCCGGTATGCAGCTGCAACTACAGCAAATGCTGGAGCAGGCGATTGCCAATGAGGTCGCCGGCAACAAGCCCATTTTAAGGGAAGACCAAAATCAAGCCGGTGATGAACCAGCGTCAAGTGCCGGAGCACCGCAACAGGGCTCTCAGAGTTTAACCGGTGCGGTCGCTCAAGCTGCTCAAAGGGGCGGCAACAGCGTTCCTGCCGGTCCTAAAGAGGGATAATAAAAATATATGGCTAAAGAAATACGAGAAAAAAAAGTAATTAGAAATCTGGGGAAAATTGTGGATAACAATATTGCCAGTTTTGTAGCTTCCAGAAATAGAGTGCGGGCGAATAAATCAGCAGATTTTTATAGAAAAGTAGTGGATGA
This sequence comes from Fidelibacterota bacterium, assembly GCA_029939575.1. Lineage (GTDB taxonomy): Bacteria > Fidelibacterota > UBA2242 > UBA2242 > JAOZSR01 > JAOZSR01. The sequence continues at coordinate 29,469 of JAOZSR010000024.1, read as the reverse complement.
GGGGCTGGAAGCTGAAGAACAACGGGCGTTTTTCGAGGGTTGGCTTAAAGAGGAAAAAGATAGGGGTGTTGTGGACAATAGTTTTATTAGCGAGTTAAAAACAAATATATCTGATTTAAAAAAAATTGAGCGTTCAAATAAGTTTTATGATAAATATAGGCAGTCGTTTGAAGCTTTTAAGGTCGGCCGCAAAGGGATAGGCGAGCATATAGAATATTTAGAAAGTCAATTGAAGTCAGCCACTGATTATGATTTAAGGATAGAAATCCAAAATCTTTTAACTAAAGCCAAGACTGATAAAATAACTATTGATAATAATATTTTAACTAATCAAGTTAATTTAGCGATTAATGATAAGCGGGAATCAACATTATTGGGTGCTATGGCTAAAGTTAAAAAAGCTAAAAATAAAGCTATTGCCGGAAATAATTTAGAAGCTGCCAGTGCTTATGATTTAAAAATACAGGCACTTAATTCTCAGTTGCAGAGCACTCGGATCACAGACGAGGTGCATAAAATGGATATTGATATGATGAATAAGCCTTTTACGCCAACAATGTTTTTAGATGAAATGACAAAGCGGATTAATATGGCTGACAACAGTGAAACTCCGATTACTATTAATGGCAAGCGATATGATAATGCCAAACAATATTGGCAAATGCAGACTAACGATTATATTGAAAAAGATTTTTTCAGGCTTTTGCAGGATGATTATAAAAGCGAGGTTGATAATGCCGATTTGAAATTAAAGCCAGTCCTTGAAGCTAAGATTAAAGAGCAATTTAATGAATTAAATAGTTTAAAAACAAATTCTATTTTAGAGCCGTTTGTTGATAAGATTGAACAATTGCAGGTGGATAATTCAGCTTATGGTGTAGAAAAATTAGGAAAGAAAATTGTTAGAGATTACGATTTTGGCAAGATGGGTAACACCCCGACTGAAAATTTAGAGAATACATTACAGAAATTAAATAATCTCAATACTAATTACGGGATTGATGTATCTACTAATAGGGACGCTGTAATTAATAATGCGGTTGCTAAAAAGCTAGCTATTTCTGAACAACAAGCCAATATTTATCAGGAAGAGATAACTTCTGGGGCTACTCCAGAGGAGGCTTTTGCAAAAGCTAGATCAGGAATAACCGCGATTGATGTACCTGCTGAAGAAGTATTAAAAAGAGAACCGATAGATATTGCCAAAGAGAGAGTTAAGGGGCTGGGAGAACCAGGAGAGAAAAAGTCTGAATTTGATATTACGGAAACAAAAACGCCGATAGAAGTTCCTAAAGTGTCATCACCGGAATTTGGGGAAAGAATACCTGACGCTGCTTTATTAAAATTTATTAAGCCGGAAGATGTTTTAAGTAAAGGCCAAGATCGTTTTTTGAAATTTGGAATGACCGCTCCATATCGAAAAGTTTCTAATATCGAGGAGCGGGATAGCCTTATGAAAGAGGGCAGGACTGCTGATGATTTTGCTAAAACATCAAGCGGTGATATATTCGTAAGACAATAATATGCCATTTGCAATAACTACAATTAGAAAACCGAAAAAAGGGGCGGCAGCCTCAAGTGCTTATAGTATTTATCAAAGTGAATTGGATTTGCTTAAAGGAGATGGCAGTTTGCTTGATCCGTTTACTAAAAAAATAAAATCCAATAATTATTTTATCAAAAAAAGAGATATAATGATGCGTGCTTTAAAGAACCCATCGATTACCCCGATAAAAAAGAATCAGATTATGGTTGATTTAGAGATTTTAAATAGAGATCAGTCAGTTTGGGGAGTTACTAATCAGAAGTCATATAAAGTAAGCTCTGATGATCTAAAAGCTCAGTTAGAGGACAATTGGCGATCTCTTTGGCAGGACAAGGAAACACTGCGAACAGGAAATGTGCAGGCGATGGCTTGGGGCATGCTTGAGGGAGAAGACGGTATTAATGATATTATCGGCCAGCTTGAAGAATATTCAAGCACGATGGACGAGATGGGCGGGAGCGAAGATGCGATTGCACCGCTTAGAGAAAAAATAAAATATCTTGATAAACAGGCTTCTTTTTGGCGTGGCGTTATCAGCCGTCCACAGGAATATGCTGCTGTTTTTGACACTGAATCAGACGGTGCTATAAAAGATTTTCAAATTAAGAATATACAAGATGTCAAGGGTTTTAAAGATACTGGTGATGCTTTTGGCAGGACAGAAGATAATCCAGATGGATATTCTCTTTTTGGCAAACCGCATCCCAATTTAACGACTGAAGATGGGTTGGAAGTTATCCCTATCGGAAATAATGTTTATAAAGGTGGAGGTGAAAGTAAAATGGGATTTGAATTGCAAGACAAGGATGCGTTTGATTCGTCTAATTTGAGTAATGTCCCATTTGAGGATTATCTGCCTGGCACTATTGTTCAATCTCCAAGTAATAATTATCGGGTGTCAGAGAACGATGGCACTTTTACTGAATATAAAGATCAACAGGAGTTAGAACAGGCTGGATATTCTCCTGATGGTGCGGTAAAGGTTAGTTTAGATGATTACAGTTCTATCGAGTCTATGTATGATGTTATCATACCGGAAGAAGAAAAGAAGAAAGCTAATATACAGGAAAAATTAGAACAAATACGAAGCCAGTACGAAGATCAAACTAAAGCGTGGACTCAATATAAGAATTTATCGCCAGCGGAACAAGGTGAAATAATTGGTAAAACTGGTAGCGAGATTCTTTTTTCTGGTGGCGGAGAATTTTGGAAGAGTATTCCTGAAGTTGGAAAAACATTTGCTGAGGGTGGCAAAGAGTTTGTAAAGGCTGCCCCGAAAGTTGGCCTAGAGGCATTGACTGCTTTTCCGAAAAGCGTTAAAAGAGCTTTTGTAGAAAAAGGTAAAAGGGTTGGGGAAACGGCTAAAATTTTTAAAGGGATTTTCAAAGGTCTTCGTGGAGATAAATAATAAATATGGCATTCAGTCAAGAACAATTAGAAAAAATAAGAGGCCTCGCAAAGTCTTCTGCTCCCGTAACAGTTAAAGCTAGGAAAGAAAAATCAATGCTACGGAAAGCAGGAGAACGCACTTTGGGAGGTGCTTTAAAATTTATAGATTATTTAGAACGCCCTAATTATGCTTTAATGAATATTGGCGTTGATATTTTTGGCGGTGAGGAGGGTTTTTCTCCGCTTAGAGATATTGGACGTGGATTTTCAGGCAGAGAAAAATCTGATTTTGGCGATGTTCTAACTGAATCTGGCTGGAAGCCTGAAACCACAATCGGCAAGATTACTAAAGCGGGCGTGTCTTTTGTCGGTGGGGTTGCACTTGACCCAATAACTTATATAGGGCTAGGTCCTGTAAAAGGAGTATTAGTCGGAGGCAAACCAATTACTAAGATGGCTTTGAAAGAACTTATAAAAGATGTTTCCAAGGGGTTGGGTAGAAAAATAAAAAATCCTAAAGAATTACTTGAATTGGCCGGAAAAGATAGAAAGAAATATGAAAAAATTGTTGATATTTTTAAAAAAGAAAAAGTGTGGAAAAACCCAGACGCTTATTGGAATAAGACTGCGTTAAAGTTTGCCGGCCGTGAAGTGCCGATTGCTTCTGATGCTATTAATGGCGTGCAGAGAAAATTCAGTAAAATGATTAAACCAATAATGGATACTCAGTTTACCAGATTCAGCAAAAGGCAGGGTAAGATGGTAACAAAATCATTGGGGTCTATTTTTGATGCCAGCTATGATATAAAAAGTATGCGTGGGATTTCTACTGCTCAAAAATTAGCACTTTTAGAAATGAAAGAAAGTGCTCGTTCTGCAAAGGCTTGGAATGAAATGGAAATTATAGAGGAAACTAGGCGGATGTTTAAAGGGATGCCGAAAAAAAAGCGTGAACAAGTAGTTTTTGAAATTGAAAAATTTTTAAAATTAAATCAAAAAGAAAAAACATCAACTATTGTTAATAGAATTATTAAATCAGCTAGAAATAAACATGCGTCTGAAAGTATTATTGCAGGCATAGTCCACGGAGATGTCACTCCGTTCACTTTGATTGAGCAGGGGAAGCATACTGATGCTTTATTGGCGGCTCGCTGGATGCGGTCGCATGGTGATAAGACTGGGATAGTTGATAAAGTAATGAGTGAAATGACAGCTAAAATATCCGAGGATACTGTTAATGCGAAAAATATAATAAAATTAACATCAGGTATAAAAGATAAGCAAGTACGTAAAATAGCAGGGAGGTATCAAGATAAAATGAAGAAAGTGTGGGATGAGGAAATAGCAGCTGGGGCTAGAAAGAAATCAGACCCCATAGGGGCTGGTTATGTGCGTAGAAAAATAAGTAGGGGTGAATTTCCAGAAAATATAAATAGCGGGTTTTTTAGCAGTAGAAAAAAAAATGTGCCTACTATAGAAGAATCTATAAAACAATTTAAAGAGGGTAAATTGCCATATATGTTTGAAGCTGATGCTGCAAAAAATTACGCAGCTACTTTAACTAGAAGCAATGCGATGATAATGAGAAAGCAATATGTTGATTGGTTGGAACATAATTTACCTGCTACTGTTTTTAAAAAGGCGGGGAAAGAATCTACAGAGGGGTTAGTGCGTAAAGAATTATGGGGTAAATTTTATGAAATGTCGCCTGAATTAGGACGGGAATTAACAAAAATCGCTCCGCAATTAAGTGATGTTGGGATGAGCAAGTTTTTAAGAGCGTATGATAAAATTCAGAATAATTGGAAATTAACAGTCACTTCTTTGTGGCCAAGTTTTCATTCTCGTAATGCTATATCTAACGTGTATTTAGGTTGGCTGGGTGGCAATAAGAATTTAAAAACATATACTGACGCTTTCAGATTGCAGAGATATGGCCATAAATTAAAATTAGGAAAAAAAGTGGATGATTTTGTTATAAAATTAGGCAAGAGAAAATTCAAGGCATCAGAATTATGGGAAATGGGAGGAGAATCAGGCGTAATCGGCACGGGATGGTTTGGCGGAGAATTTGTTAAGAAATTAGCTATTAATAAAAGTTTAAAAAATCCTGTTGAGGCTTTGGAATTTTATTCTCGTTTTCCAAGAAGAATTGGGACAGCTGTGGAAAACAACGCAAGAATCGCTCTTTTTTTCGATAGAGTGGGAAAAGGTGATGATGTATTTTCAGCTGGCCAGCATGTTAAAAAGTTTTTGTTTGATTATGGCGAGTTGTCAGAAACAGAGCGAACTTTATTTCGTAGAATTGTGCCATTTTATAGTTGGATGAGGAAGAACATACCTTTGCAATTAGAACAAATGGTTAAACAGCCAGGCAAATATACTGCTATGCTTCACGCTCAACGCAGTGTTGAATCAATGTCGCCGGCAGAAGAAGAAAAATATTTGCCTGATTGGATGCGTGAGGAAGAAATGTATGTTAGATTGCCTGGAAAAAAGTATTTTAATCCTGATTTGCCATTTCAGGATTTGGCCAAGGTTACATTATCAGACAGGACAATTAGGGAAATAGTTGCACCGATTTCACCGCTTATAAAAGGAATTTTTGAAATTGCCGCTAATCGTGATTTATTCAGAGATAAGCCTTTAGCTGACCAAAGGTTGCCGAAAGGAAAATTAGCTAAAGAAAAAATAAAGCAGGAGCTTATTAATAATTTGCGGTTTCATTCAATATACAAAAAGGCTACTAAAGAAGATCGTAGTTTATTGGCTAAATTTTTAGATGTAATGATGGGGATAAAAGTATCTCCATTTGATACCGTTAGAGGCAGAAAGTATTATAATCAAAAACGAGCTCAGGAACGCAGTGCTTTGCGAAAGTTAGAGAGAAAAAAATAGTTTGTTTGCTTTTTTAGCTAATGTGTGCTATAATTTTTATTAATAAAATAATTGTAAAATTATGCCTGATTCAAAATCAGAGAATCCTGCCGATAGCGAGGCAGAGGATAAAAAAGATGACGTTATAACCGACGAGTCCGAAGAGGACAAAGTCGAGGGCGATGATTCTAACGCCGATAAAAAAGAGGATAAAGATGGAGATGAGGAGAGTGTTACTATTTCCAAAGCGGAACATAACAGACTCCAAGCCATCAAACGTAAGAGCGAGAAGAAGCGTAAACGTAGTCGGTCTACTGTTTCTTCTAACTCTGGAGCTCCTTTTTCTTTTGAAAAACCAATTGAGCCTAACGCTGATGAACAAGCCGCTGAAAACGAGCGAGAGTTAAATCGCTTTAATACTGGCGTGCTTCGTACTGTTTTAAAAAACAAGGACTATCAAAAAGTCATTGAAAAAGACAAAACATTAGCTAAGGTTTTGGAAAATAATCCTCTTTCTCTTATTGAGGGACAGCCGGTGGACGCTGACGACGCACTTGATCAAGTGATTGAATTCCTTGATGAACGCGTTGATGAGATTAAAATCAGCAAGACCACAAAAAAGAAAGATGATGAAAAAGACGAAGATGGCGGCAAGCCCGAACCTACTCCTGTTAAAAAAGTCGAGGTAAAAGGCGACGGACAACAGGTTGAAGAACGTAAAACTCTGGAAGATGTTTCCAGGGGTATTATGGGCAAGGTGACGGTTGGCGGAAAAAAGGTTTAAAAAATTAGCGATACTACACATATGGCACTTGCTACTGCTGTGGGAGCAGCTTCATTTGATATTACCGCAGGAACAGGTAAAATTGATTTGTCTGAGGAATTAGCTGAGGTTATCCGTTTGGATAATACGGCTCTTTTAAATCGTGTCGGGGCTGGAGGCTTTACGGCCACACAGCGTTCACATAAATGGAACGAAGATAAATTAAATCCTAACACTGCTACTTTAAATGAAGCCTTAGATGCTTCTGAAACCGCTATTGATGTTGCTACTGACCATGGGGCTCGTTTCGCTGTTGGCACTTTGTTCAAATTCAACGAGAGAAACAAAACTGAAGTTTGTCGGGTAACCGGAGTTTCATCTGATACTCTTACTGTCGAACGTGGACATGGATCAACAGACGGAGAAACCCATGCTGATCAGGCCACTATCATAATTATCGCTCATACCAAACAAGAGGGTTGGAAGCCGACTCAAGAAGATTGGACACAGGAAAGAACTTCTGTGACTAATAACACTCAGATTTTTGGTATGGGGATAACATTGGCCAGATCAAGACAAGAAATTGATCATGCTGGTATTGCTTCTGAGTTTGCTCACCAAACTGCTTACCGCTTAAAGGAAATAATGCGTTCCCTTGATAGTTCTATTATAAATGGTATTAAGAGTGCGGCTGCCGCCTCTGATTCCGATTATGGTTCTATGGGAGGCATTATTGAATATGCTAGCGGTTCTGGCGGAAATGTGACTACTACTGCTGAAGATTTAACTGAGGCTGTTACCAATGCTTTATATAAAGACATTTGGGACGATTCAGGCGGAGCTTTAGGACGTGGTTTCATTTTGGTTGGTGGAGCTTTAAAACGGGTTATCTCTACTTTCGATCAGGCATATCGACGTACAGACTTTGATACTCGTTCCGTAGGATTTACAGTTGAACGATTTTTAACTGATCTAGGCTTTGAACTAGAAGTTATCGTTGATCCGTGGATGCCGGACGATATTATGGTTATCGGCGATTTAGACAGAGTGAAAGTTGGACCGTTACAAGGCGACACTATGGCCGCAGAAATGCTGGCTAAAACTGGGCGTACTATTGAAGCAATGGTCACAGGTCAATATACTTGTGAGGTTAGAAATGCTACATCTGCTTTTGGGATTCACAGAAACTTAATATAAGTTATGGGCGGACGATAATTATAGTCGTCCGCCTTTCTAAAATAAAAATAGAAACAAAATTAATTAATTTAGTCGTTTAATATATGCCAGTAAAAAACAAACGAACTTTCGAAGATTACCACCCAGGATTTTATCCAGGTGATAAGGCTTTTGAGAAGAAAGTAGCTCGTCACAATTTAGGTGATATTAGTGCTAGCGGAAATTACCACGTGTTTGCTGCTCCTAGCGAGGTCAGAATCACTGCTATTAAATTAGTGGTTGATACTACCATTACTATTAGCACTACAAACTATTGGACCGTTCAACTCGCTAATATGACAAGGGTCGATGATCTTTTGGCTACAGCTGATAACATGAACTATGATTCAACTTTAACGAATGATACAGTTTATGAAATCACGCCTGACCAAAATATCAATTTAGCCCCTGACGATGTTTTAGAGTTACAGCTTACTAAAGTCGCATCTGCTGATAATTTATCTGGGTTGCTTGTTGAAATCGAATACGTTGTAACTGGTGTCGTTACTACCACTTCCACTACTACCACTACCACAACTACGACTACTTAACGTAATTTTATGCCGAGAATACACAAGAGATCAATGCAAAGCTATCTGCCTAGTTATGCCAGAGAGGATGATGAAATTGAGTTTTCTATATCCGCTGATAATCTGGGGGATATAAGTGCTTCTGGAAACTATTATCTTCTAACAGCTGAAGCTGATATTAGAATAATAGATATGACTTTGGTTGTAGATACTGACATAGCGTTGAGTGGTACTAATTATTGGGATGTCCAGCTTGTTAATTTGACGATGAATGATAATTTATTAGCAACTGCTGATACATACAATAAAACGGTAGCGATAATGGGTGATACAGCTAAAGTAATTACAATGGATCAGAATAGGAACGTGAGAGAAGACAGTGTGTTGGAATTGCAGCTGACTAAAAATGCGTCTGCTGATAATTTAAGCGGATTGTATGTTAGTGTTAAGTATGTAGTAACAGGATCGTTGGCGACTACTACATCGAGCTCGACTACTACTACTACTACATCGAGTTCTACTACATCTACATCTAGTTCGACTACTACTACATCTAGTTCAACTTCTAGTTCTACTTCTACGTCAACCACCATTACTACCACTTCCAGTTCCACTACCACGACATCTAGTTCCACTACCACGACATCTTCCTCAACTTCGACAACAACTACTTAATTTGATAGTTTCTCCACTCGCTCGCTTATGGCGGGCGGGCGGAATAAGTTATTAAATAATAAATTAAAATTATGAGAGCACAAGCAATATCAGCTGACACGCAGGTCAGCACTGATAAAATAACTCTTTGGGGTTATGCCCTCACTATTGGCGGTGATAACGATGGCTCAATCGAGATATATGATGAGGCTGATGATTCAAAAACAGCTTCTGCTTTAGCTGGCGTAGCCAGGATTCAAGATGGTAATAGCCAAAATGTTCATTTTAATAAACCTCTTTTATTAAAAAGCGGGTGTTATGTCAACATTACGGGGACTAATGCCAGAGCTGTAGTTTACATAGAGTAATATGAATGAAAATTATTTTAGTATAATTATCCCTTGTTACAATAAGGAAGATGGAATAGGCCGCTGTTTGCAAAGCCTTATCAGCCAGACTTATGATAATTTTGAAATTATAATTATTGATGATGGTTCAACTGATGATAGTGCTAAAATTATTAAGAGTTTTATGAGGCATAAAGCTCGTATCAGGGCTTATTTCTTGCCAGAGAATCACGGTAGATTAATTGCTCGAAACATGGGGATGAGAATGGCAAAAAATGACTGGATTTGCTGGCTTGACGCTGACGATGAATATATAAGCACTTATTTAGAAGAATATAATAAAGCTATAAGTGAGAACGAAGATATTAAAATATTCAATTCGGGGATGCTCATTTTAAATAAGGATTGCGATGGCTATAGAATAATAGAGCCAATTAATGAAGACGGCGTTAAAAATGTAAAAAGTGGAATGATCGGGGCTGGTTCATTTGTATTCCATAAAGATTTGAAATGGTTTTTCCCAGAAGATGTGACAGTGCCTTACGGCAAAGATGGCAGTTTCCCAGAAAGATTAGTTGCTAGAAATGAAAAATTTAAAGAAATTTGCAGAATGGAAGATGGACATTGGCAGCCGTTGGGCAACCCGTGGGGAGATGATTTTTCTTATTTTTGGTATATTACGAGAGGAAATAAGACTAAAATGATAAATTCAATATTATATATTCAGCATGTTAGAGCGTAAAATAGTTAATTTTATACATATTCCCAGGACAGGGGGAAGTTCTTTCAAATATGCCATGAAAAAGGGATGTTATGATCACGGATATTTTAATGACAGTAATATCAATTTAGAGAAATATACAGTAGTATTAAACGGACATGGTCAAAAGTTAGTAGGCAATAGTATTTTTTTCATAAGAGATCCAGCCGAGCGTTTTGCCAGCAGTTTTTGGGGAAGATATAATCAGGGCAAGCCATTATATCACGGTATATGGATGCCGGAGGAAAGAGAATCATTCGAACTTTTTAAAACACCGAACCAATTAGCAGAAGCAATCGGAAGTAAAAAAGCTAAATTCGCTATGAACAGCATACAGCATGTCAACGCCGGATTATCTGATTGGCTTGTCAATAAGGATTATTTATTAGGGGAATTAAATAGTGTATTTTTTGTCGGCAGGACTAGCCATTTATCTGAAGATTTCGAAATATTAAAAAAGAAGCTTGATATAGGCGATAATTATAAATTACCCGATGATTTTAAAAAAAGGAATAAAATAGCTTCATGTGATAAAAGATTATCTTCTAAAGCTATAAATAATTTAAAAGAATGGTATAAAGAAGATTATGAATTAATAAAAATAATAAAAGATTATTTTAAATTTAATATATGAAATTAGATTAATCAACAAAGGCTTTAATAGCCATGGCACATTCCCATCACAAAATCTACAATAGTTCTCATTTTTTTATTTCCGGTTACGAAACAAAGGGGAATGGTGCATCTATAGATTTTGTTGTTACAACTCCCGATACTGCCAGATGGATACATATGACATTTTCGATTAAAGGCACTTGGTATGAGCATGTGAATGAATAATAAAAGTTAATATAAAAATATGAAAATTATAAAAAATTGCTTAATATTTTTAAGCGGGAAAAAAAGTTCTTTAGCTGCGATAGTGGGATTAGTTATAGCATATTTAGCAGCAAAAAATATTATAGGAGAGTCAGAAGTTGTTTTTTATGGAGGTTTAAACGCTATTATTTTCGGTGTTGGGAGTTATGCGACTGGGAAAATCGTGTATGCTAAAAAATAATATATTTAAAAAAATAATTAAATTTGTTAGTTGGTGGATGCTTGTAGCGTTCGCTTTAATCGGTATTTTTTTTACTGGTTTTGTGCTAATTGTAATTTGGGAATTATATGGATAATACGGAAAATTATATGACAATTGCAGAAGCTCGAATGTGGTTTAAGGCATTAATTAAGGAAATCCCTGTCCATAAAACAGCTCCTGAAACATTGAAAATGATTCACAGGTTGGAAAGAGATGTCACTAAAATGAATATAGCTTTATTCGGTGACGGCAATAGCAGGCCTGGGATAGTGGAAAAAGTAGATAGTATGCATGATATTTTAGTAGAATTAAAAGGAGCGGGGAAATTTGGTAGATTTGTAATCTATTTATTATTGGCTTTTGGTGGTATTTTTGGCGGTTGTTATACATTTGTTAAATTCTTTAAAGATATTATGAATTAAAAAATAAATTATTTTATGGTTGATATATTATTAATAACTTTCAATCGGTTAGCTTTTACAAAGATAACTATTGATTCGATTATTAAGAGGACTAAGTATCCGTATCGTTTAATTGTTGTTGACAATAATTCAACGGATAATGGCACTAAAAGCTATTTGAGAGAATTGAAGTGCACAGGGAAAATAAATGCTTTAATTTTAAATAAAGAAAACATAGGTTTAGAAAAGGCGTTGAATGTGGGCTTACGGATAGTCCAATCTTCGCCTTATTTTATTACTGTTGACAATGATTGCATTGCTCCAGATTTAGAACCTTGCTGGCTGGAAAGAATGGTCGCTTTAATGGACCAACACAAGGAATTTGGAGCATTAGCCCTTAGGCCTCAAGTATTAATAGGAGTAGGCCAGATATTTAATAATCAGGAATATGTTGATATAGTCGCTAATAATGTGTGTGGTGGATCATACCGAATTATGAGAACTGATTTAATAAAAAAAATTGGCGGCTGGACTGATAAATTCGAGAAAGACGGTCGAGGAAATGAGGAGCATGATGTCTGTGGAAAGATTAGAGAGGCTGGATATAAGGTAGGATATACAAAAAAGATTTGGACATATCATATGTTTGGCGAGGCTGGCACGTGGGGATATGCTAAAGATTCTGACTATAAAATGGGGCGAGTGTTGGAAAGGTCGCCAGAAGATGTGGAATATGATGATGGGACTTGTGAACCTAAGGTTAAAATGAATGAATAGTATATTATTTAAAATAAGGATTTTATGCAAAAAACATATTGGGACAATTTAGGCGATAATTATCAATTTTATTCAACCCCGACTTTAAATATGATTGCTGGGTTTATAATAGCGAACCAATGCCGTAAAGTCTTTGAAGCATCATGCGGGACTGGATATTTTATTAAAATTTTAAGAGATATTGGGTATAAAGGCGGTTATCACGGGAGTGATTATTGCGACTCATTTTTAAAATCAGCAATGTTTAATAACCCAGATGAAATTTTTACTAAAGTTGATTTATCAAAGAATATACCGATTTCAGGAAGTGTGTTTGATGCCGCTGTCGTGCACCACGGCTTAGATTATGTCCACCCATATCGGACTGCCTTTCAGGAATTAAAAAGAATAAGCCGTAAATATGTAATTATTACTTTGTGGCAAGGCTTTGAAAAGGAAAATAATATTAGATTTAATGAAAAAGGGGGATGGAATGTTAATATTTATTCGGGAGATGAATGGTATGATGAGATAAAAAACACTGGTTTAGAAATAGTTGTTGACGCGGTGATAAATGAGTGGAATGAAAAATACGGCAAGCGTGTATATAATCATTTATTTATATTAAAAAAATAATCTATGAAGCCGATAATTTTAGATTTTGATGATTATTGTACTGAACATAATATTCTGCCAAATTTAGAATATTTAAAGACATTATTACCGAATTTAAAAGTTAATTTATTTACTATTCCAGGAAGAACGAGTAACGCATTATTGAAGCGGACAGTTAAGAAAAAATGGGCAAGGATGATTCCACATGGATTTAAGCACAAAAGTAATTATGAATGTGCTTATATGAGCAGGCATAGAGCAAAAATAAAATTGAATAAAATAAATTCACAGTTTTTTGAAAAAGGCTTTAAAGCCCCAGGATGGCAAATATCAGTCGGGCTGATGGAGGCTTTAAGAGAAAAGGGTTGGTGGGTAGGAGTTCAATGGAAAGATGATAGGATGTTTGGGCATCCAGACGGTCCATTCCAGCCAGGCGTAATACCTGGATTAAAATATTATTCATTAAATGAACAGCCTAATTATACTGTTATTCACGGTCATTGCCAAGAGGTATGTGGGAATGGATTGGAACAATTATGGCAAAAATTAATCAGTTTGCCGAAAGATATAGATTTTAAATTTATATCTGATGTTATTTAAAATAAAAAAAGGAGGTTATTATGACCTACAGATGTTCTGTTTGCGAGTCTAGGTATGTGCCTATAAGAGGCTATGATATTAAACAATGTTTTGTTTGCGGAACTTATTTATACATTCAAAAGCCAAAGGAGGCTAAAAATGATGACAGAAATCCAAGAAAAAAACGCTTTCGCACAAGCATTATTAGAACGGGCGGTTGCCAAAAATTGCTCCATCAAAATTGATTGGGAAAATGGCTTGTTAATGATTAACGAAAACAATACTCCAGATGATGTAATCGTAACTGACCTTGAGGTTTTGTTTGCTGAACACCAAAGAGCTAAAGGGAAAATTTCTCAATGAAAAAAATTATTTTGATTATTCAAAGAATTTATGACTGGCATTGGAGAAGAAAATGGCTAGGAAATGGAAGATAATGTTAGTAGAGTGTTCAGTCTGTAAAAGGATTATAAACTGGAAATTTGGTATTAAATGGGGCATTACCTCCACAATATGTGATAAGTGTTTGGTGGCATCTCTTTGGAAACTGATAGCTAAAAAAAATAAAAGAATCAAAGCACTTTCACATCAGGGCTAGAAAAAACTAGCCCTAACATTCAAATAAAGATTTTAAATAGTAAAAAATAATATAAAAAATATGAAAATATATATTATCGTTGACCATACTGGATATAACAAAACACTGCTAGATGTGGCTGAAAAATGGAGAGAGGCTGGCCACGAAATAAAAATTGATATGTATTACGATATAGAAAAAGCTATGTGGTGTGATATTATTTTTGGTGAATATATACAGGGAGGAGTCGTCCATGCTGTGAACGATAAAAATTTAGATAAGCCGATAGTGATGAGGGGTATAGATATTGACCTTTATTTCGGGCATTATATGGGATTGGATTGGGATAGATGCAAAGCAGTCCTTTTTATCAATAATTATATGCGAGAATATATTGTGGATAAGTATAAAGCCGCTAAGGGCGTAGAGCCTAAATGCTTAATAGAAACCGTGGAATTGGGAGTGGATGTAAATAGGTTTAATTACAAAGAGCGTCAACCAGGAAAAACAATAGGATGGTTAAACGCTATTGGGCCGGCAAAGGGCATAGAATTATTGTGCCAAATTATCTATAAAATGGTAAAATACAATAAAGAGTATAAATTTGAGATAGTTGGACAATGTGGAACGCTTTGGCTGGAGAAATATATAGAAGAATTTTTGGCTAGAAACGGATTGAGCGATAATGTGAATATAAAATCAAGTGTTGCTGACGTGGATAAATGGATGGATGGGATTGATTATATTATGACGACTTCGATGAAAGAGTGCATGTCGCTCCCGATAGCCGAGGGAATGGCAAAAGGGATAAAACCAGTAATCCATAATTGGTGGGGTGCGGATCAGCTATATCCAGGAGATTTAGTTTTCCAAACAGCAGAGCAAGCTTGTGATATTATTATGAGTCCGCAATATGATAGTAATTTTTATAGAAAATATATTTTAGATCATTATACATCAGATAAGCAATTTAACAAATTAAATAAAATAATGGGCTTATGATAAAACATTTTGTTGATAATAAAGATAATATATTAAATACTTTTATTATTACCGCTTGCCACGGCAAGTATATTGAAAAATGTTTAAAAACTTTGAACGAAACAATCGACAGAGAAAAGCACAGAATAGTTTTTATAGAAAGTCCGTCAGTGAAAAATAGAGATATAATGTATTGTAAATTAAAAAAATATATTGACGTTTATGTAAAAACAGAAAGAAATTATGGTTTTAGTAAGTCTGTAAATATGGGAATATCATTTGTCCATACTCCCTATTTCACAGTAGTACATGATGATTGTTGGTTTGTGAAAAAAGGATGGTGGGATGATTCTATTAAAGGTTTTAAAGATGATAGCGAGTTATTAATGTTGCAACCGTTAGAACTTAAATATACACCCGATGATAATGGATATAATAGCAGGATAGCCGAAAGCACAGGGAGGGTATTCAGTGTAGTATTTTGTATGATATTTAAAAAAGAATGGTTGGATATTATTGGATTATTAGACGAAAGTATTTACCCTGTCGGTCCAGAAGATTTTGAGATATGGAGATTAGCCAGAGCCGTTGGGAAATACACAGGAGTAACTAAGAGAGCGTTAATTTGCCATCATGCTTGCGGCAGGCAGGATAAGGCAAGCGGAGGACCGAGGAATGATTTTAATAATAGTTATAGTTTAAATAATAAATGGAAAAATAAGATGGCTTCAATGGATGAAGTTAATCCTACTTCTCCTAATATAATAAGACAACTATGAAAAAAAATATGAGTCAAAAGAAAATTTTTCTCACGGGAGCTGGCGGATTTATAGGAAAATATCTCGCCAAGCGTTTAATTAAAGAGGGCTATGAAGTCCACGGTCTTTTTACTAAAGCGGAAGTCGATAGGCAAAAACAAACACCAAGAAAAGTCATAATGTATAATTCCAATTTATTGGAATATAAAGAGATTGGCCAAATAGTAAGGCATATTAATCCAGACTTTCTTATTCATTTAGCGGCTAGAACGGAAGTTGAAAAATCATTTTATGATCCGATAGAATTTTCAGAAGTTAATTATTGCGGAACAGTTAATTTGATTGAAGCGGCTAAGAGTTGCGACAACTTAAAATTATTTCTATTTTCATCAACAATGGAAACATACGGCTGGTCGCCAATATCTCAGGTTATAGAAAGCGGTGGGAAAAACTTTTCCAGAGAGCCTTTTACGGAAAATACTAAGCAGAACGCAAATGCTCCTTATGCGGTAGCGAAAGTAGGATGCGAAAAATATCTGGAATATGCTGCCAGAGCGTATAGATTGCCATTTTGCACATTAAGACAAACTAATACTTATGGAAGATGGGATAATGATTTTTTTATAGTAGAACAGATTATCACCCAAATGCTTAAAAATAAGGATGAAATTAACCTCGGATATGGCCTACCGTGGCGTAATTTCCTTTTTATAGGCGATTTGATTGATTTATACGTAAAAGTGCTGGAAAAGCACGAGGAGGCCAAATTTAACGTATTTTGCACTGGTCCAGCCAACGCCTTGCCAGTAAATGAATTAGTAGAGATTATAGCAGATAAGCTTAAATGGAATGGGAACGTGAATTGGGATACAAAACCGAAAAGAGTAGGGGAAATATATTACTTAAATTCATCAAACGAAAAAGCCACTAAGCTATTGGGATGGAGCCCAAAAGTCGATCTATCTTCAGGCTTAGATGAAACCATTAAAATTTGGAAAAATAATTTAAGAAAAACACATGAGCTTGCCACTTGTTACCTCTAAAACAGTGCCCTGTACTTGTTGCGGCAGCAGGGTAAAAATAACTAAATCGGCAGTATTTAATGAAAGGCATGAGCGAGTATTTGATTTTAAATGCGGGAAATGCGGGGCTTTATTTGAATATGATGGAGAGTTTATAGACCAATTATTATTAGGTAAAGTAAAAATATGAAAAAAATAAACACATTTATAGTACCAGTCCTTAATAATTATAAGGGATTAGCTCGTTTACTGGAAACACTTGAAAAATATACTGAACCGAATTACAAAGTTATCGTCATTAATAACGGATATTCTTTAAATGCCGTTGATGGCAATATCGCATATGCCAAAAATAAATGTGATTTATGGATTGACCCTTATAGAAATTTAGGCTTTGGTAAATCAATGAATACCGGTATTAAGTTAGCTGATACTGAATTTGTCACTATCGCAAACGATGATGTTGAAATAATTTATAAGGGTTGGTGGGATGAAATTATGCAGAGATTCGAAGAAGAATCGGAATTGGGCGGATATAATCCCCATTCTCCCTGTAATAAAGCAGCTGATGGAAATAGATATATCCAATATGATTACAAAGAAGAATATAACGAGGAAGATATAAAAAAGATGAAAGAAATATTCTACAAAGAGCGTGAATATACTGGGTGCTGTACTTATTTCACAATTTGTAGAAAGAAGATGTTTGATGATATTGGCTTATTTGATGAAAGCTTTGGGCTTGGGTCTGGCGAGGATTACGATCTTTGCGTGCGTGCCGCTCGTGCCGGCTATCGAATAAAGGGTGGATCAAGAATAATGGTCTTCCATTGGTGGGGGAATACTAAAGATAATATGCCCAAATTAGAGGGAGAGCAGCAAAGCAATTATGATTTAATTGTTGGCGGCAATCAGAATATGGAGAGAAAATGGGGGAAACATATTGATAAAGATTCAAACGGTTGGTCAGTATCAGGCTCTGGCGGTCCGGAAGAACCTTTGGATAAAAATAAAGTAAATTATAAAAATAAGAAATGGTATCAAGAAGTGCCATTATAAAATCATGAGTTTAAAAACAATAAAAACAACTGATTTTTCTAAAGATATTGAAAGTTTAGAAGCTGAACAATCAGATTATATTAAAATTGCTTCTAAATATAAGTATGTTCCTCCTACCGAAAAAGATGGATTGATCAAGGAGGTACATGAATATAAATGTCCAGATGGTAGTGTGGGATATCAGATATTTTTAAGAAAAATAGAAGAAGACAAAATATATCAAATGTCTAAAGGTTTCGGCAAAGAAGATAAGTATAGAACTTATGATTGGAGAGAATTAATTAAAGATTAAATATGGCTAATACAAAATCAATAGATTTAGAAAAAGATAGTTCTCAATATTTAAGTATAACAGATGCAAATCAAACAGGATTAGATTTATCTGGTGATTTTACATTAGAATTATGGTTCAAATCAGAAAGCCAATCAACTGAAAATTATCTTATAAATAAATATGAGGCTACTGGTAATGAAAGATCATATCAATTGTATTTAATTAATGATGCTGGAAATATTTATTTAAGACTTGGAGTATATGCAGATGGTACAAATAGTAATAGGAAATTATTTTATTATACTTATTCATTCGCTGTTGATACTTGGTATCACATAAGTGTTCAATTTGATTTAAGCGAATTAAAAGCGAGATGGTATAAAGATGGCTCTTTAGTACAAAATTGGGCAACAGCAGATGTGTCCAATGGTACAGTTTCATCAATATATAATAGTTCTTCTTCGGTTAAAATCGGCGTTGGAAATGTCTCTGATGGACCTTTTGATGGGAAAATAGACGATATTAGAATTTGGAACGATATTAGAACGGGGACTGAGGTTGCCGATAATTACAATAAAGAGTTGGTTGGTAATGAGGCTAATTTACAAGCTTATTGGAAATTTAATGATAGTTTATTAGACGAAACATCTAATGATAATGATTTAACTAATAATAATTCTGCTACTTATAGTACAGATGTTCCTTTTTCTGGCGGAACTACGACTTCAACATCGTCTACTACAACTACAACGTCTAGTTCAACCACTACAACATCCAGTTCTACTTCATCATCAACGTCTACTTCCACTACCACTACTTCTACTTCAACATCGACATCAACAACAACCAGCACAACCACCACCTCATCATCAACGACAATAACGGGTACTACCACCTCGTCATCAACGACTACCTCTACCACAACTACTTCCAGCTCTACTTCTAGTTCAACGACGACTACTTCTAGTTCTACTTCAAGTTCTACTTCTAGTTCTACTACAACTACATCTAGTTCTACATCAAGTTCTACTACCACTTCCACTACGACTACTTCTAGTTCTACTTCTAGCTCGACTTCTACTACAACTACCACGACATCAAGTTCGACATCTTCCACAACTACAAATACTGGAACTACTACATCGACTTCTAGCACCACAACTTCCAGTTCAACCACTATCACTACTACTTCAAGCTCGACCTCTAGTTCTACTTCCAGTTCTACCACGACTACTTCCAGCTCAACTTCCAGCTCGACAACTTTAACAACGACTACAGTTCCGGCGAATGTGGCAATGGCTAAGAAGAATAATTGGCCTCCGCCAGCTAAAAAAATGAAATAAATATATGGCTATTAAAATACCACAAACTATATCAAGCGAAATTGCCGATAAATATACTACCGAAAATAATACTTTTATTACAAAAGAAAAGGAATATGAAACAGAAATTGGCGACATTAAGCAACCCGACTTTATTCCGCAAATTAAAATTAAGCGGTGGGATAATGAGTGTAATGCTTCTTTTCGCTTAGTAGATGATGAGCAAACTGCACCTACCGTCAGCACTGATAGTGAAAAAATAGCTTGGTCTAATACTAAAAAGGATATAAAATTTTATGATATTGGCATTGGCGAGGGGGGTGGGTTTGAATTTGAAATTATATTAAAGGAGAAACCGAAGACGAATATTATCCAATTTACAATACAGAGCAAAGAGTTGGAATTTTATTACCAGCCGGCATTAACGCAAGATGAAATAGATGAGGGTTGTGAAAGGCCAGAAGATGTAGTCGGTAGTTATGCTGTTTATCACAAAAGCAAGGCTAATAATAAATATAAGGCAGGCAAGGCATTTCATATTTATAGACCGAAAATTATTGATAATGTTGGTACAGAAGTATGGGGAGAATTGAATATTGAAAATGATATAATGACCGTTACTATACCGCAAGATTTTATTGATAAAGCCGTTTATCCTGTTAGACATGCGGCTGGAGCTACGTTTGGTTATACTTCAGTTGGTGCTTCTGTTAATTCATCTGGGACAGAAGATATATGGGTTGCACAATATTTGTCATCTGAAGCAGGAACTATTACGAGTATGTCATCATATAATTATTTAGATTCTGGTAGTGGTAATATAAAATTAGTTATTTATGATGATAGTTCTGATGAACCGAATAATTTGCAAGCGAATTCATCAGCTGTTGCTATTAGCTCAACACAAGAATGGGTGTCTGGATCTGTTTCAGCGTCAATATCTGCTGCTAATTATTGGCTTGGATTTTCTACTGATTCAACTCCTGTACGTTGGAGATATGATTCTAATTCTACTTTAACTAGATATAAAGCGGGATCAACATACTACACTACAGTTCCAGACCCATATCCAGCAAGTCCAACAACAATAGATGGCAGAACACAATCTGTTTATGTAACCTACACAGCATCTGGGACAACAACATCTACATCTTCTACTACAACGACTACTTCCAGTTCTACTTCATCTTCCACTTCATCTTCAACGACAACTACTTCCAGTTCTACATCATCTACAACTTCTACTACAACTACATCATCATCCACATCAAGTTCTACATCTACTTCCACTACTACAACTTCCAGTTCTACATCAAGCTCAACATCAACTTCGACTACAACCACATCCAGCTCTACCACTACAACGCAAACAGGCACTACTACTTCAAGTTCAACAAGCACGACCACCACTTCTAGCTCTACTTCATCATCCACTTCGTCTTCAACTACCACTACTTCTTCTTCAAGCTCTACTTCCAGTTCTACCACGACTACTTCCAGTTCTAGTTCGAGTTCGAGTTCTACTTCAAGTTCAACTACAACGACTTCAAGTTCTAGCTCTACTTCTTCCAGCACTACATCTACATCTAGTTCATCTTCAACGACTCAGACAGAAACAACTACTTCCTCCAGTACTTCTTCAACTACATCCAGTTCTACTTCTACTACCACTACATCCAGTTCTACTTCTACTACTACAACTTCTAGTTCCACTTCAAGCACTACAACTACTTCAAGTTCGACGACAACTACTTCCAGTTCTACATCGACTACTACCACTTCTAGTTCTACATCGACTACCACGACTGATTTAGACGCTTTATATATAAGAGGGAAAAAGGTGTATTAATTGCCAAAATTACTAAAATATGCTATTATAATTAAATAAAATATATGTTATACTCAGCTTTCGTAACAAAATTAAGATTATTCGTGGGCGATATTGAAACATTGACTCGCGATGCTTGGGACGGTGATGCCGCCACTAAGTCTTTTCGTACGAACGAAAGACCGATTTTAGAGGATAGTTATACGGTTAGAATCGGCAATGTCGTCCAAACAGAAACTACAGATTACACTCTTGATAAAGATACAGGAATGTTGACTTTTGTGTCCGCACCGGCAACAGGAGATGATAATGTCACAATGGATTACAAATATGTCCGCTTAAAAGACGATGAATGGCTTGAAATAATTAAAAATGTAATCAGGGGATGGCGTAAAAAAATATGGACTGACGCAATAGATGCAAGCACATTAACGACTACCGCTAAAACGAGTGAA
Source organism: Fidelibacterota bacterium (assembly GCA_029939575.1). Lineage (GTDB taxonomy): Bacteria > Fidelibacterota > UBA2242 > UBA2242 > JAOZSR01 > JAOZSR01. The sequence continues at coordinate 7,680 of JAOZSR010000024.1, read as the reverse complement.
TTGGATTTAGCATCAATTTCTTCACGCATTTTCAAAGTTATCAGCGTTCAATATAGGACTAATACAGACTATGATTTTGTTAATGTAGATGCTGATTATAATGTAAAATATATGGAGGAACAAAATAAAATTCAATTCAGGCCATATTTTAATACTTCCGGCTATGAATTAAAAATACGCTATTTGGAGTATCTTGATGATAATATTGATTTAACTGATACAGTCGTTGATGATTTGGCAAATCGTTATTTTACTGCCGTGCAATATAAAGCAGCCTCGGAATACTTAGATCGTTTTATGGCTAAAGTGATTACCGATATGGGTGTAAAAATAACCAAAGAAACATATCAGTCATTAAACGCTATCAGAGCTCTTAAAAAGGACTATGAGCGAAAATCCGAAATGGAATTATCACGAGTTAGACCGGTAATGCCCTCTACTAATATTCCAATAGCAAGATTTAAAATAAGAAGTTAAAACAATGGGTACTAAGAACTCCACACATCACATTGCTATCGATTCTCAAGGATATGTATTTGCTGATTCTCCTAGCAGGCCGAAACGAATTATGCAAAGAAATACTGTTTTTGGCAATCGTTTCGCGTCAGGGGACAGGGATTATACTGACCTGTCTTTTTGGTGGTATTGGGCACAAACTGACTGGGTAGCCGGCTTTAAAGATAGAAAAGACTGGGAGGATGACGCAAAATATTATTATTCTATTAATATAGATGCTTTTTCCGAGCCAGGAGCGTTTACAATAGCTTATACTTCTACTGAAAAAGTTGATTTAACAGAAGATATTCTTTGCGGTATCAACGGAGAAGTTAACGGAGTATTATCCAGTTATATGGGGACAGATGATGATGCTAGTAGTATTCCCAGAGTTTATAGAAGCACAAATGAAGCTACCTGGACGGATATTTCAAGCGGTTCATGGCCGAACACTTTAAATACTTGCAACACATTATTTACCAGAAAAAATAATGTTTGGGCTTTATTTACTGGACTTTCTACGACTTGGGCTATTTGTTATTACGATGGTTCTAGTTGGACTGAATGTGCTGCTGATATTTATAATGGGGGCTCAACCATTGATCATGAACCATTAGCGGCTAGAGCGGCTTGTGAAGTAGGTGAGGATTTATATATTAGTGTTAATAATTATACTAATGATTATGTTGCTATTGTTAAAACATCAGCTACAAGTCCAACAGCTGTGGGTGATTGGTCAAAAGTTTTAGATACTGCTACTAATGGAAGTATTATAGCGATGGAAGAATATAGCGGAGATGTTTATTATCTTTTAACAAGCGGAAGCAACCTTGAATTAAGAAAGTGGGACGTAACTAATTCAGCGGATTCTTTATTACAAACTTTTAGGGGAGTCAGCGTAAATAATAATGAGTTTACAGATAGACACTTGCATAATTTTAATGGCAAACTTGTTGTCACTGTTCCTAATAAAGAAATTTGGGAATATGATGGCACTAATTTAACTAGAATATGGGAAAAAGATGCAGTTAAGGATTCTATTGGTAAAATAGCACACGGCACTGTTATAGATGGGGCTATTGAATATCAAAATAGATTGTATTGGGGCAACCTTGTTTATGATGGAACTTATTTTTATAATTTTATAAACGCAGTTGATGAAGATGTAGACGACAGCCACATTATTTTTGTATTTGTGAATGAAGCCGACAGAATGTTTTTTGTTGATACAGATAATTACGAAAAGCTATATAGATATAATACAGGCGGTTATAGATCTGGTGATGATAAAAATTATTTACAATTTTCAGAGATGGAAGAGGTATCAACTATCACAAAACTCGGTTATAGTGTTAATATAATTTTTGATTCTTTCGATACTGGGGAAGAAATAGATGTCAGATATTCCATAGACGGAGGAACAACTTTTACATCTATAGGCACAGCGTCAGAAGCTATTGACGGAACATCGGTTACACAAAAAACATTTTTTTTCGGAGATGCCGTTACTTTCGAAAAAATAATATTCAGAGTATATCTTAATGGCGATGGCACTTCCACTCCTAAATTTAAGGATATTTCTATGCAGTATATTCCTATACCTGATTATAAATATAGATGGAGTTTTGTGCTTGATTGCAGTAATGATATTATGGTGCTTGATAATAAAAGCAAATCAACGGAAAAAGGCGTTGACCTACGCCATAAATTGCAAACTTCTTTTTTAAAAAGGGAGTTAGTTGAACTAGAAGATATTGATTATGCTGAAACTTTAATTAATGACGCTAGTCCAAGTAAAAATGATACTACCATAACAGTCGATTCAACTGATGATTTTCCAGAACAAGGCAGAATAAAAATAGAGAGTGAAGAAATATTATACACAGGTAAAACCAGAACTACATTTACTGGCTGCACCAGAGGTTATCGAGGCACTAATGCGGAAGATCATGCTGATGATGATGCTGTTACTAATAAATATAAAGTTTTAATAACTGATTATAAAGAGTCTATTCCATTGTCTAATGCCGCCAAAATTGGCGAGTTTGAAGTGACAATCGAAATGCTCGAAGCATAAAATTATGCCTTTAAACGAAAACCCCAAACCAAAATTTACAAAAAATTTCAGCCACATATTAAAGCGTGGGGCTGAGTCTTTTAAAAATCAAGCGGTTGATGTAATTTTTGTTATCTTAATCGTCGCCAACTTCTTTACTAGAATTAATCTAATATTAGGTATATTTATGATATTATATTTTATTGATAAATGGAAATTATATAATTTATTAAATAAAGAACAACATTATGACTCAAACAATAAATACACCGGAAAAGGAAACGAATAAACCGAAGCATAAAAAGCCGATTTACATTATGATCCATCACACGGCTGTTTCACACGAAAAAAACCCAGACCAATTCAAAGCTAATAATTCGTATCACCAATCAATGTGGAATTTTAAGAGTTCGCTTGGATTTTATCTCGGTTATCATTATGAAATAAGCAAAGCGGGAAGAGCCAAAAAAGCGAGGGAGGACGGAGAACCATCAGCCGCTTGTTATCAAAAGAATATGAATGATGGTCGATGCCTGCACATTGCTATTGACGGCAACTTTGATATTGAAAAGCCAGCTCCAGCTCAAATTTATAAACTTAGGGACTTGTTAAATGAAAAAGTTAAGGAATATAGCATCAGTAAGGACCAAATCGTATTTCATAACGCCTATACTAATAAATCGTGTCCAGGTAAAAATCTTGAGTTATCATTTGTTAGAAGTCTAATAAGCCCGAATGCCCTGCATGATGAACCAAACAATAAAGAAAAAATTATAAAAGTAATAGAATATTTAATGAAATTAATAAAAGAATTATAAAAAGCTCCTGATTCTCTCAGGGAAAACAAAAAACCGCTCTTAGTAATCACTGGGAGCGGTTTTATTGTAGTAAGAATATCCCTATTCTATCTTAATCGGACTCTTCATTTCCTGTTCCGTCTGCTTGGTCAGTCCCATCAATTCCTTGCTCTGCTTTTTCTCCTGTTTCTTTTTGGTCAACAGCGTTGGATTCTCCACTAATTTCTTCACTTTCGCCCTGTTCTCTTTCAAGAGGTGCAGCATTTTCTTGTGGATTCTCTTCCGCTGTCGCTTCTGCTTGGCTCTCCTCTCCGCTACTTGCCTCTGTATTCGCTTGATCTTCGCTTTTGTTTTCGTCATCTTCCATAAAAAATAATTAATTTATTAAATATATGAACCATTATTTGTCTGGTTCAAATCCTTGCCTGAATTGTAGGCTGTCAACTACGCTTTTGGGGACTCTTTCAATATCTTTGCCTGGAATAACCCCCACATTAGCTCCTCTGCTTGGCCTTTTCACATCAACCATTTTAGGCATACCAACCTGTCCTGCGTATTTTGCGGCCGCTGCTTTAGCGTCAGCTGAGGCTTGAGCGTTAGCACGCCTAAGTTTTTCAATATCCCTTGTTTTACTAGGAGCTTGAATTTCTTGAACAATATTAGAGCCTTGTTTCCCCCATTGATCATCACATTCGGGGCATCTGATGCCACGTTTTAATTTCTTTTTAAAGCGGTTAATATCAGCTAAATCGGTGTCAAAACCAAAGGTCAGTTTGCATTTATTGCATTTAAAATTATGTCTGGGCATAAATTTTAGTTTATTCTTTTTTATCTTCGCTTTTATTTTCTCCGGTTGGGTCATCAACAATGTCCTGCATTGTTTTGCCGTTGATATTACTGTTAAACCACTGGTCTGTCTTTTTTTTAATAGCTTCTGAAATTACGCTGTAAATGCCGATTTCAAAATTTGCTTGCCATATTTCCTTTCTGATTATTTCAGACATTTTATCAGCGAAAGCATTAATTTTTTGAGCTTTGTCTTTATTGCGTGCTTGCTCGGCTTGTTCTTCTGGAGATTGTGCCAATGTTTTTTTAATTCCCATCATATTATTTTGTATTAATAATTATATATATTATCTAAAGGCTGTGGGGGAGAGCTTTTTGGAAGTGCTCTCCCCAGTAGCCGGAAAATTCCCCATGCCAGGAAAATTCTCATTTAGTGACTTTCATCACCCCCTAAATAACATACTTCTTTACAATGAGCCATGCAAATATTACAAGGGTTCGGTGATACTCCGACAACTATAGTTACTTGAGCATCAGCTTTTTTAATTAAAGCCTTTACTTTAAATCCAAAAATAAAACCGAATATAAAAATTGAAATGATTGCGATTATAATTTTAATCAAATAAATTCCTCGCAACTTGCTGCGGGGTAATTCATTTTCTTTTCTCATATTAATAATTGTATTTTCCTGGTTCAACCATTAGTAATGGCTCAATGTATTTGCGAAAAACATGATAAATATTGCGGTCTTTGCGGATCATGTTGTGGCCAGCCATAACTCTGGTATTTTCCATTACATAATTTATATAAGTGGCAATATCCCTATAATATCCGGTTTCATCGCTATAAGTGGTAGTTGTGTCCCCATCCATGCCAGTTAGAGCATCAATATTGCTTGAAAATTGTCGGTAGAGAGCAAAATCGCCGTATATTGACCTGAATGGAGGGAAATCCTGATTTAATATCAATAAATTGCGTTTTGCGGCCGCTTCTTGAGCCACTAGCGAGTATGTTTCGGAACGACTGGGGAGAATGAATACATTAGTAATATCAAATAAATCAGTCATAACTTGATGTGGCAATTCATAAATCGGTTCTTTTCTATCAAATTCGGAGAGAAATATCAATTCGGTCGGAGTCATCCCCATATCTCTCGCCATATTTTTCATTTCTTCTCTATATGTGACCTTATCTCCGGCAGTGGAATGAAAATCTCCTATCATACAACAAATTGACCTGCCTGTTTCCTTGACTTGATTCATTATTTTAATCACTACTTCTGGCTGTTTGCCCCTATCTAATCGACAGGGGTATAAACAGAGGACATCTTTTTCCAGTAAATTATTTTTGAAGATTATTTCTTGTGCCAATTTACACTTGCCCTCTAAAAAATCGTGGGGGTGCGGAACATATTTTACAAAACCCTCCTCGATATTAAACCAGCTTGCGATGCGTGGGATTGAATATGAATTAAAAGCGATATAAAGAGAACGGGGGAAGCGTTCATTCATTAATGAAAGATATTTTGAACCTCCGCCTCTCAGCCCTGATAGAATACTTGGCTTAGTGGCGGAATGAATCCAGTGTAAAAAGTTTGTTTTAATTTCTGAATTTTTTTTGATGACATTTCTAAGAGCTAAGTTATGCTTAATGGCTGCCGGTTGATAAATAATATCATGGGTAATGGCGACATCAGTTTCTTCCAAAATTGTTTTAAAAGCATTTTCCAATTTTTCCACATCTTCGTCAAAAGTTTTATCAACTTTTGTTTCGTTGCTAACCGGCACATTAGGAATTGTTATTATTTCCACTAACGGATGTTCATACCACTGTATCGGCTTAAACCCCTCGTGGACGATAACTTTGATTTTGTAGTCACTGGCAACAAACATTTTGATTTGATCCTGAACTACTCGGTTGAGCGAATAGGCCTCATCAGCAGAGGCGAATGTAGTGATAATTGAAACTCGTTTCATATTAAAATATTAATAGTAAAATTCCGCGTTCTCCGTATCTAAACAGTCACTGGGCAATAAAGCCTTGTCGCGACTAGATCGCAAGTCGCAGAATTTTAATATTAATCTAAAGTTAATTTTTTTTGATTCAATAATTTGATTTCCATATCGGCTAATATAATTTGTTGTTTAAATATATTAACGCCGAAATATGCAGCTTTAAATGTCGGCTGGTTGCCAACCTCGCCAGTTTTTGCATTGTAAAATCTCATTCTTTTGCTTGGTATTAATAATTGAAATTCCCGTTCTCGCTTTCGCATAGTTACATTTATTATACTGTCTGACAAAATATTTAATGGTAATAATAAAGCAAATGGCTTTTTAAAATTAAGGGCTCGTTCCCAATAAATTCTTTTATTTTTATATGGCGGATTACTTATTAAAACATCCCATTTAAGCGGTTCATATTTTAAAAAATTTTGGTTATTTTCAATATGAGAATAAATTATATTAAAACCATTTTTATTTAAAACTTTCACAAATTGACTATCGCTTTTATCGAATGGCAACCAAATTATTTTATTTTTTAAATGTTGTATATATGGCAACAAAATTTCTACTCCATATTGCGGCGTATATTGCTCATCTCCACCGTCTTGTTGATGATACACCTGATTTTTCATATATTAATTTAATTCATTAATTTTAAATTCAATAAATTCTTTTTTTTTGGGAACATCTGTTTTTTCTATATGAAGCTTATAAATCATCCTATCATTAAAATTATATTTTTTCTGGAGAATATCCACAAACGGCTTAACAACATTATCGACATCTGATAATTTGCTTGATAAGCCGACTTTTATTTCTAAAAATAATTTGCCTTTTGGTATTTTTTTAATCGGCAATAAATAAAACAAGGTTTGTTCATATCCTCTGTAAGCTGATGATTTTAGTATTCTGCCGTTGACTGTTCTATGAGCTTGATTAACTGTTAAGGGTTTTATATCTATTCTGTGCATAATTATTTTGGAATATCATCACCGACAGCTTGGTTTTCTCTTTTTTCCTCCCGGTAATCAGTATGCTTAACAATGGCATCACGTCTAGCCCTTTCTACAATAGCAATACGGATATATTGCGAACGGTCGCGATAATACATATTATTTTTTACAAAAACATCAATCATATCCACTAATGGAACAGGCAGGCGAACAAACACGCCTCTTGTTTCGGTTGTGTTTTCTTTTTTTCTAGGCATTATTGTAATTTTTTATCATTTAATAAATCTTTTAATTTTTGCAGATCCGCTTCGTGGATTTGGATAGCTTCTTCCACCACTTCTTTATTGATTTTTAATTTGTAAGTCACTTCCCCTTGACCGTCTTTTTTTGTAATATTGAAAAAATTATCAGGAATTTTTTTATACCCGCTTTTATCTTTTAAATTTTCAACAATACCTGAAGTGTTCATCATGTTTAGATTCATATATTTTAATTTATAATTAATATTAGAGGGAGAGGAAAATATCCCCTCACCAATCAAATATTTTTGATAAACCGTAGATTAAATATTCCATATATATTATTTT
>JAOZSR010000083.1 GCA_029939575.1 Fidelibacterota bacterium | reverse complement strand
TAAAAACATCATTTTTCTGGTTAAAACTTGTGAATCCATCTGAAGTTTATAATTATCATTCATAAGATAATCAATATTAGTATAGCTGTTATTTTTATTTTTTCTCATTTTATTGCCCCACCCCAAACTAAAATTTCTAAGTGGTTTCCCTTTCAATAAGTTCAACATCCAGGAATTTTTTAACAGGTGTAATAATTTTTCCATTAATAATATCTAACAATAAACTGGCAGCATTACTTCCCAAATCGTGCATTGGTTGTCTGATAGTAGTAAGTGATGGTTTGAGAATAGAAGCGACATCAATATCATCAAATCCTATCACAGCAAAATCCTCCGGTACACGATATCCTTTTTCCTGAAGTTTTTCAATAACTCCCAATGCCATATAATCGTCAGAACTAAAAATTGCAGTTGGTTTATTTCCCAGACTCAACAATTTTTCAGTATTTTCATATGCTAACTCTTTATCAAAGTTACCTTTGATAATCCAATCTTCATTATATTCAAGTCCCAATTCATTAATAGATTTTTTATAGCCTTCAAATCGATCTATACCATTGGATTCATCCAAACGCCCACATACAAATCCAATTTTTTTATGACCTTTATGATAGAGATAATCAATTGCTAATTTTACACCTTTAATATTTTCACAATCTATAAAATTTATATTTTCTCCATCATCTCTATTATTAATTCTAATAGAAGGTAAACTTAAGTCAGATATTTTTTTTATATACTCATCATCATCAGATATTTTTAATAATATCAATCCATCAACCAAATTAGCCTGAACAATTCCATTAACTTCATATTCATTTTCAACATCGACCGGAAAAAGCATTATTTTGTAACCCTCTGCCTTTAGGACTTCACTCACACCACTTAGAATGTGAGCGATGTAATTATCTAAAAATATCTTTTCTTTTTTTGGAATAACAATGCCTATAGTTCTTGTGGTTTTACTTGATAAACTTTGAGCAATATGATCAGGATGATAGTTTAACTCTTTTATTAATTTCCTGATTTTTTCTTCAGTTTTTGGTGCAACAGGTCCTGTTCTATTAATAACTCGTGAAACAGTCATTTTTGACACACCTGCTTTTTGGGCGATATTTGATATTGTGACTTTCATTAATTCAATATTTTCATATTATTTTTCAATTGTATTATAATATAACGCACCTGCACCAAGAATTGCTATTTCAGGCTCTTCAGACGGTTCAACTATTATATTTTCAATAACTTTATGATATGCAAAATCATTCATTGTATTCCACATAGCATCTTTAAAATATTTATACGATTTACTTACGGAACCACCAAGAACAATCATATCAGTGTCTAATGTATATAATATTGCTTTTATTCCATTTCCAAGATTTTCACCAAATTCACGAAAAATATCAATCGCTTTTTTGTCACCTAATTCAGCCTTTTTAAATACATCTGCACCATCCATAGTATATTTTTTTCTAAAAAACTGTCCACTACAATAGGCTTCATAATTACTCTCTTTATATGGTAGCATCCCAAACTCACCAGCTCCACAATTTTTGCCGGAATAGAGATGATTATTAATAATAATTCCCGCACCCATACCAGTTCCAAGAATCAATCCAACACAATTTTGATAATTCATTGCCTTACCAAAATATTTTTCCCCGACAGCAAAACAATTTGCATCATTTTCAATATATACAGGGACATTAAAATGTTTGGTTAAAATATCTTTTAACTGTACCTCTTTCCAGGATGGTATGTTTTGAACATCATAAACAATTCCATTGACGGAATCCACAACACCAGGCACACCAACTCCAATACCTTGAACATTTTCAGTGAATACTTTTTTAATAGTTTCAATTATTTCTGATACTACCAACTCTTCATTTTGGTCAGCTGAAATATTTATCTTTGATTTTTTTTCTATTACTAATCCACCGATTCTTCCAACACTAACATTTGTACCACCAAGATCCACGCCGATTATCACTTTTTCCTGCATTATTCCTTACTTCCTAATAAATTATTAATAATAAGATCACCCTTAGATGGTTATCACTAATCTCTGATTGTCTTATTTTCAACAAGTGGTTTCGCCCAAAATCCTATACTTAATATATAACCCAATGTGAGATATAATAACATCATCCCAAATTTTAATCCAATCATATCTGCTAAACCTCCAATTATTGCCGGAATGATTGCTCCTCCTGCTATACCAGTACAAAGTATGCCTGAAAACGTACCATGCTCGCTGGGTATAGAATTAAGAGCCAATGAAAAAATTACCGGCCACATTGCAGAAAAGAAAAATCCAACTGCGGGAAAAGCAATTTTTGCAACATTTAATGATCCAAACAGACCTAATGTAAGAGAAATTATTGCCATTATAACTGTAACTTTTAAAACTAATTTACTACGAAAAACTTTTAATGCACCAATTCCAATCAAACAGCCAATTGCAAAAAACAACCATACATTTGCAACAACATCAGCTCCAACAGTCTTTGGATCTACATTATGATAAACTCTTAAAAACTCAGATACCCAGTTTCCTACTCCGGACTCGGTACCAACATAAGCAAATATCCCCAGAAAGAACAAAATTACTGTTTTATTCTTAAACATTTTTTTGTGAACATTCCAGGCTCCAACTTCTTCATCTTCCTGTAGATTAATTTCCGGAATTTTTATCAATGAAAGCAACAGTACCATTACACCGGTAATAATAGCAAATACCCAATAAATTGAAACCCATGATAAATCACCGGGAGTTATTCTGGCAATCATTTTAATAAAAAAATCATGTTCAGAGGCTGCTTTTTCCAGATTTGTCACCAGATATGAATATAATTGAGGACCGACATAACCAGCACCACTAAAAAACATCTGAGCTGTGATAGAATTTGCAGCAAAATGTTCTTCCCCACCGGCAGCTCTAAGAACCGGATTTATCACAACCTGCAACATCGCCATTCCTGCACCAATACTAAACAAGCTTACCAGATAAACTGGAAAATGTGGAAAAAATCCAAAAGTAAGAGCAGCAACAAATGCCAATCCAAACGGAAGAACCAACATTGTTTTTCTGTTCATAACTTTAACCAGCATTCCCGACGGAATCGACATAAAACCATAGGCAATAAAAAAGGATAATGGTAACAATCCGGCCATACCATGAGTTAAACTATAACTATCTTTCACCTGTGGTAATACTGCATTAATAATATTTGTTAATAAAGAAATTACGAAAAAAATTACAAATATTAATATTACCATTCCTATACTTCTGTTTTTTTGCATTTTAAATCCTTGTCCTACTTATTATTAATACTTTTAGTTAATCAGAGGAAATTATTTTCCAATCTGCCAGCACTTGCTTTATTTATTACAAAATTTTCTGGTTTTTACATAAAACTGAAAATAACAAATTTTATTTTTTTAAAACTCATTTAATAACTCCATATTAATGTTATCGATAACTGTTATCGGTAACATAACTAATAGTTTTTTCTTTCGCAAACTTTTTTTTATTTTTTTCTTTGTAATCTATAATTATTTCTATTTTTTAGACAATTGGTGAGGTGTAAATATTCCGAACAGAGTATTTTTATTTTAGAATTGCTTTTATTAACTATTCCTACGTTAATCGTATATATAATAGTTATAAGGAAAAAATAAAAAATCAAATATTAATTTATTTTTAGTGATAAATAGGTTAAATTAAAAGAATAGAATATCTGGTTAAAACAATAAATTAATAACAATGTGTAGTTTTAATGAAAAGCAGAATTAATAAAAACAAAACAACTTTCCAAAAAATTCTTATTTTAATATCTTTATTTTCTATTATTTCTTTAGGTCAAAACAAAATCAATTTAAACAAGACCTGGCTTTTTAGCGTAGGTGATGATCCCTCTTATTCTCATTTTGACTATCCTGATACCGCATGGACAACAGCCACGCTTCCATCATATTTATCCGAATATGGCTTAGAAAAATACGATGGCTATGTATGGTACCGTAATCACTTTGATGTTGACTCCAGTCTGCTTTCCAATCAGGATTCCATGGCTCTATATTTAGGCCCTATTGATGATGTTGACGAGGTATTTTTAAACGGAATTCAAATTGGCAGTAGTGGCAAATTCCCACCTGATTTTCAAACAGCCAAGAATATTATGCGAAAATATATTTTCCCCGATTCCTTATTAATGAAAAATAATGTATTGGCAGTAAGAATTTTTGATATCGCTCAAAAAGGTGGCATTTACCAGGGTCCAATTCAAATTATAGCATGTGATACAATAGAGTTAGCAAACAATAAAAAAAATGAACCCCATAAATCATGGTTTCAAATACCTTATACAAATGGAATAGCTGCTGCTAATTATGATGTAGAAAAACTGGAATTCAACAATTTTGCAAACCATATTTATAGCCAATATAACGAGAATGAAATTACCAGAAATTTAATCAAATCCGCGGCTCCTGTTTTATACCACAAAAATAATGCAATTGAATTATCATCATTAAAATCAATCAAATCCGGCTATTTAGAAGGTACTGGTATCATCCAACATATTTTATCAGGTGATGATTTTAAATTAACCTTTTATGCTTTTTGCCCTTTTACAGAAAAAAAACCGACCTGGTGTTTTTTTGTTATCATTGAAGGAAAAAATATTAATAATTATTCATTGAACTTTAATATTAATCAAAAAGATCCGGATATGATGATCGGCAAATGGTCATACCGTAAGAAAAACCGGAAATGGCTAACAGTTTTCATGCATTATAATGAGGATGCAAGTTCCAATTTTTTAAATAAATACAAAAATGAAAATCCCGGTTTTTCCTGCCTGGTAAAGGAAATTAATTGGTGGAAAACCTGGCATAGTAAAACAAAAATCCCAAAATCCATAACAAGTAAAGAAAAGGACCTTTATCTTCAATCGCTTGCAATTTTAAAAATGGCCCAATGTCGGGAAGATTTTCCGGCCCGTGGCCAAATTATAGCATCTCTGCCTCCATCAAAAAACAATTTTTGTCGTGTAAAAGACCAGGCTTTTGCAATCAATGGTTTTTTACAAGCCGGTCATCAAAAGGAAGCTCTCAGTGCCTTGCAATTCCTAATGAATGGCAGAACCGGTAAATATCGCCGATATATGTGGTATGGAACAGATTATGGAATTGGAACAGATTATGGGATTTCGGTAGAAAATTATTATGCAAATGGCTCAGAATATTCTACCAAAGGAGATAATGGTCACAACATCCACATCGGTGGATTTGGATTAACTTTGTGGAATTTGCGTCACTATATCGAATTGTCAGAAGATATAACTTTCCTTGAATATTATTGGCCAAAAATTTCAAAACAAATAGCAGATGTGCTATGCTCATCAATTGATGAAATCGGTATAATAAGTCCGGATTCAGGGCCATGGAATTCCGGTCAGTCAGGAAAACATTATGCTTATAGTTCAATTTGTGCATACCGTGGTTTAATTGACGCATCCTGGTTAGCCAGAACAATTAATGACTATTCCAAAGCAGAAAAATATGAAATTACTGCTGAAAAGCTTATGCAAAATATTAAGAAAAATTTTTACAACATAAATGAAGGTCTTTTAAAAAACAACCTGGAAGATATTACAGAGTTTCCGGTAGATGGTAGCATAGTGGAGGCTATTAACTGGATATTAACATCCCGGGACTTAATTGGTCAGCAAATACTAACCAGTTTTGAAAAATTTTTACCTGTGCAATCCAGCCATTTTGGTTTTTGCCGAAAACCAGGTGGCAACTGGTATGAAAGGCAGGAAAATTTATTTTTAGACTTACGTATTACCAAAGCCTATAACAAAATGATGCTCCATGCAAAATCTAGCAACCTAAAATCATGGATTGTCAATCAATCATCGTTAAATATGAATATAATACCTGAATATTATGATGAACATAATTCAGATTACCAGGGAAATATTCCCATGTGCGGTTTAGGTGCTGGTGTTTATATATTATCTTTTTGGAGGGATTAATCATTAAAAATTCATTTTTTTTTATTATCTGTACAATCCTGTTAGCAGGATTGTTTTCTTGTTCTGACAAACCGTTTAACTCACAGGAACAAAGAATACTTGATTTACAAAATCATCGAAATCTCTATGGTCATTTAAATGAATTTGATGATTCATCACCAGATATTCAATATCGTTTAACCCTAGCAATAGCAAACAGTCGTGATTCAATCTTTGTCCCAAGCCTGACTATTATGCTACAGCGCCCGACAATTTTAGTCCGTTTTGGCGCTGCTTTTGCCCTGGGTCAAATGGAAAGTAAAGGTGCGAATTCTGCCCTGCTTGCCAGGTTACTAATTGAACAAAACGAAGATGTAAAAAAACAAATTTATTTATCTCTGGGAAAAATTGGAGACGTAGAAATACTAAAAAGCCTGATTTATAATTTTGATATTGATGAAAATCCGAAAGTTTTTCTACGAACCTTGATATACTTTTTTAACCGTAAAATAATAAATGAAGAAAGTGTTAAATACTGTGTAAAATATCTCTTAAACGAAGATTATATAATCGGGCGATCAGCAGCAATAGCTCTAAACAAACTATCAGAACCAGACCTGTTAATGCCATATTTAAACGAGTTAAAATTCGCCTCTAAATCTTTTGATCCCCAGATCAGAGCAAAAATAATGAAGCCTTTATCACTTCTGGAGTTTGATGACAAAAAAGAAACCTTTCAGAATCTGATGAATGACAAGTCAGCTTCAGTGCGAGTAGAGATAGTTAGAGCACTTCCCAAAATACCGGAGTCTGATTTTTCCTGGCAAAAAGCAATTCATGATAACGATCCTTTTGTAGCAGGGCTTGCTTTGGAAACTATTCCTGCAGACATCAATATCAATTTCAATTCTCTGAAATATATCAAAGAACTGATTAAACCAAACCATTCAGATTATTTACGCGGCGCAGCAATACAATTCTTAACTGCAAGAAATTTAATGAGTAATCCCAGGATCTCTGATTTCGAAGATAATCATTTGCCTTATTATATTGCAGGATTAATTTCCCGAAATGACAAAGCATCTTTAAAAATTCTGGACTCCCTTTCTTATCATTATAGTGATGCAGTAGCCACGCCGGCCTATCTTGGAACTCTAAAAATAGCTGAATATCTCTATGATAATGATTCACTAAAATTTGAAAAACTTTATAACTATATAAAACAGGGGCTTGATAGTGGAAAACCATCCCAAATCGCCCTGGCCGCCAATACAATGAGAAATACTGATAAAAATTATTTCAGACTAATTCCGAAATTATATAAAATTTTGGATGAAATAGAAACGGCCTCATGTCTTGAAGTTGTATTAGAAATATTTAACACTCTGAAAACTCTTCAGCCCCAGGATGCAGCTGAGCATATTAATCCATTTTTAGAAAGTGATGTCTTAGTCGCACGTAAAGAAGCCAGAAATCTTTTAGAAAGCTTATATAATATAAAAAAAGAAGATTTTCGCTCAGTAAAATCATCTAAAACATCTAGGATAAATTTAACAAATTTAAAAAAATATGGTCTGGAACCAAAAGTCCGTTTAAAAACTACAAAAGGTACAATTATAATTAAGTGTGATGGCTTTTATACTCCCTATACTACATCAACATTTCTGGAATTAATTAACAGTGGCTTTTACAATGGATTGACCTTTCACCGGGTTGTCCCAAATTTTGTCGTTCAGGGTGGAGACCCAAGAGGAGACGGTTGGGGTGGGCCCGATTTTATTTTACTAAATGAACGCTCGCCAAAAAGTTATACTCTTGGGTCAGTTGGCATGGCAAGTGCCGGACCTGACACAGAGGGTTCGCAGTTTTTTGTCACAATTTCAGATCAACCACATTTAGATTATAATTACACCCGTTTTGGAGAGGTTGTTTCGGGTATGGAGACAATCTTTCGAATTACCAGAGGAGACCGGATCTTATCTGCCAAAATTCTGCAAAATCAATATTAAAATGAATTAAAGAATTGTATGGCAATTTAAGTCCTATTCCCACAATCCCTTTTCCCTTAATCTTATTGACATTATATCCAGTTCAATATTTTTTATTGACACTTTTACAGAAAAAGTCATTGAAAATTTCTTTTTCTGTATTAAACTACAAGCTTAAATTTGATTGATATTTTTGGAGGATAAATGAAAAAAATTGTAGTACTCGCAAAGCAAGTTCCTGATACAGCAAATATAACGGGGAACACTATGAAAGAAGATGGTACAGTAAATCGTGGTGCTCTTCCTGCAATCTTCAATCCTGAAGATCTCAACAGCTTAGAAGTTGCTTTACAGATAAAAGAAAAAATTGGTGCTGAAATAAGTGTTATCACAATGGGACCACCAAAAGCAGTAGAGATATTAAAACAATCTTTGTATATGGGAGCTGACAAGGTTTATCTTGTATCAGACCGTAAATTTGCCGGAGCCGATACTCTGGCGACATCTTACGTGCTTTCCGAAGTTATAAAAAATATTGGTGGAGCCGATATTATTTTGGCAGGAAGACAGGCTATTGACGGTGATACAGCCCAGGTCGGACCACAGGTAGCCGAAAAATTAGATATAAATTCTATCACCTATATATCAAAACTTAAAAATATAACTGATGATAGTATCACTGTTGAAAGAGACGGAGAAGTGCAAACCGAACAAATTAAGACCGGATTTCCTGTATTATTGACTATTACATCAGACGCCAACGAGCCTCGTTATCCTGATTGCAGATTGATGCTAAAACACTTTCGCTCATCAATTGAAATCAATTTTGAAGAGCATAAGGTTGAAAAAATGCAGGAAAACGGCTGGATAATTCCAACAATAACCAGGGAAGACCTGGGATTAGAAATTGAACGGTGCGGCTTAAAAGGCAGTCCCACAAAAGTTCACAAAATTAAATCCATCAAACTTGCGGGCAATAATTTAACTATGTATGGTGACAATCCAACTGAAATTAAAAAAATGGCTCAAAGCATTATTAAAGATTATGTAGAGGTGAGCGGATGAAAGGAATAGTATTTATCGAGAAAAATCCGGCAACCGGAGATTTAAGAAATGTTAGTAAGGAATTAACCTACAAATTATATACATTATTACAACCTTATAAAGGCGAAGTTATTGGTATTTTCGCAGGGGATGAGTTGCCAAAAGATATTAATGAATTATTTAAACTTGGGCTAAATCGTCTAATTTATTACAAAAATGACAGATTAAAAAATCTACAATCTTTTGCTTATAAAAATATCCTTACCTCTATGATTAAATCCGAAGAACCGGATATTGTTTTATTCGGAGCCACACATACAGGCCGTGATATTGCACCTTTAGTTTCCTCTGCCCTGCATACAGGTTTAACAGCAGATTGTACTCAACTTTATATTGATGAATATAAGGATAAAGGAAATATCCTTTTCCAGAGACGTCCGGCTTTTGGCGGAAATATTCTGGCTACAATTATTACTCCTGATGAAAGACCAATGATGGCCAGTGTACGGGAAGGAGTAATGCAGATTCCGGAAAAGAAATTAGACAACCCGGTAAAACTGGAAGAGTTTAAAATTGATTTTAATGAAAATTGGATCAAAAATGAATTCCTGTCAATCGTAGAAAAAGAATCAAAAGTACACTTCAACAGTTCCGATATTATTGTGGCTGGTGGAGCCGGAGTCGGCAGTGTAGATAATTTCGGATTAATTAAAAAACTGGCATGGGCTTTAAAAGGAGAATACGGAGCAAGCCGAGCTGCTGTAGATTTTGGATTTGCTGAAAAAGAACGTCAAATAGGACAAACCGGGCATGTTGTAAGACCTAAATTGTATATTGCTTGTGGAATATCCGGTGCAGTACAACATAGAGCAGGAATGGAAGAATCACAAAAGATTATTGCTATAAATAAAGACCCTGATGCACCTATTTTTGGTATTGCTCATATGGGAATTGTTGGAGATATCAATGAAACTATTCCTATATTGCTGAAATATCTGAAGGAGGAAAAATAATGGCTAATTATTTTAATAAAAACCGAAAATTATATCTGGAACATCTTGACCTGCAGGAAATTGTAAAGCATCTGGAAAATAATTATCAGAATGATAGCACAGACGCACTGCATTCTTTCACAGAGGCAACACAATTATATAACATGATCCTGGAAAATGGCGGACAAATTTGTGCAGAATTTATTGAACCAAGAGCAGAGGCAGTCGACCAGAAAGGATGTTCCTTTAATGATGGTATCGTAGAATGGGTTGACGAAACCAAAGAAAATATGAAAGTGTTGGCCAAAGCCGGCCTGATGGGTGGCACCCTACCAAGAAAATATGGCGGCCTTAATTTACCGGTTACAATTAACACAATTATCGTAGAAATGGTCTCCCAGGCTGATGCAAGTTTAATGAATTTATTTGGACTTCAGGATATCGCGATTACAATTTCCAAATTTGGTTCCGAAGAACAAAAAAACAGGGTTTTGCCAAAATTTTGTGCCGGCGAAATCAGCGGTTCAATGGCGCTGACAGAACCTGATGCAGGTAGCGATCTTCAGGCAGTCACTTTGCGAGCTATTGAGAAAGATGGTAAATGGTATCTTGATGGAGTAAAACGCTTTATTACTAATGGATGTGGTGAAGTTTCCCTGGTACTTGCCAGATCAGAAGAAGGCCTGAAAGGTGGTCGCGGATTAAGTATGTTTCTCTATGAACGCTACCGCGATGACAATATGATCGTGCGTAGAATCGAGGACAAGCACGGAATACACGGCTCACCAACCTGTGAATTACAATTTAATATGGCTGAGGCTGAACTGGTTGGAAAACGAAAATTCGGTTTGATTAAATATGTAATGAGTCTGATGAATGGTGCCAGACTGGCGGTTTCAGCACAGGCTCTCGGTATTGCCCAGGCTGCATTTAATGAGGCAGTAAAATATGCCAATGAAAGAGAACAGTTTGGAAAAGCGATTGTGCATTTTCCCGCTGTTTATCAAATGCTGATCAATATGCAGGCAAAACTGGAAAGTTCCAGACAACTTGTATACACTACTTCCTATTATGTAGATATTTTAGAAATGTATGAAGAAAAGGCGGAGCTGGGAGAAAATGTTCGCCAGGAATTGAAAAAAGCCAAAGCCAAAGCCGATTTTCTAACACCATTGTCAAAATTTACCATAACAGAAGCAGCAAACCAGATAGCCTATGATGCAGTACAAATTCATGCCGGCTGCGGCTACATGAAAGATTTTCCGGTAGAAAGGTTATCCCGGGATGCACGTATTACAAATATTTATGAGGGTACAACCCAATTACAGGTCGTAGCCGCTATAGGTGGAATAATGACCGGTATCCTGGATTCAGACTGGGAAAAACTGGCAACTATGGATCTGTATTATATGGCTTCCACTCAAAAAGAACTTCTGGAACTTGTCAGTCTATTTAAAAAAACAATTATCTTGGTCGCCGAGTTCAAAAATAAAGAATTAAACGATTATGTTGCAACTTATTTAGTAGAACTCGCATCTCTCTTATATCGTAATTATCTTATGATTGAAATTGCTGAAAAACATGAAGAAAAAAGAGAATTATTCCAATTCTTTTTTAATGATTCAAAAGTCAGAGCAGAATATCTTGTAAACAAAATCAAAACAACAATTTCTGTTCATGGCGGAAAGATTGCTAATTTAAAAAAGGAATTTATTGTTTAGACCCTATTGAAAATAAATTATTATCAAAGGGGTTTTTTATAACCCCTTTTTTATTATATTTAAAAATTAGAGTGGAGAAAATTTATTAAGCCTGTCTTAAGCATCTTTATCAATTATAATAGCATAAAAATAAAATCAATAATGCAAAAAATGAGGTTAATATGAAATATGGTATAATAGGAATTAATGGCAGAATGGGGAAAAAAATAAAATCCCTGTTTAAAAAAAATGAACATAAATTGGTTTTTTCGTTTGATATTAATCACAAAATGGAAAAAGAAAAACCAGAAGTATTAATTGATTTTTCTATGCCAGGGGCTTTAGATCAAACTATTGAATTTATTGAAAAATTTAAATGCCCTCTGGTAATTGGTACAACAGGATTTACTGATGAACAATTAGCCGAATTACAAACTGTAGCCCAGTCTTATGCAATTGTTCAGGCGCTTAACTTTTCTGTTGGCATTCAAATGATGATTAAAATGGCTGGTTTTTTAAATGACAATATACCTGATTGGGATGTAGAAATTGAAGAAACCCACCACCATTTTAAAGAAGAAAAACCCTCAGAAACTGCAAATATGCTCAAAAATGTTTTTGATACAGACGTCAATGTAAGCTCTCTTAGATTGGGAAATGTACCCGGAGATCATAAGATTCATTTTGGTGGATTAGGAGAAATTATTACAATTTCACATCGCGCACTCTCAGGACGAACTTTTGCAGAGGGAGTATTAAAATCAGCAGAATTTATCCTGAATAAAAAATCCGGCTACTATTCCTTTGCTGATGTTTTATTCAGAAACCAAAATGCTAATATCAAATAATCAATCAGAGATTCCAATGGATTCTTATGAAATAAAAAAATATATATCTGATTCAAAAAAGAAGACATCTAAAAAAATCGGAACTAAAAAAAAGAATATAAATCACAATCTGTAAAAGCTTTAACAAAGGAGTTCAACTTATGAGTCTATTAAAACTTTATAATTATTTCCCCATCCAACTAGATTATTGTAAAGGTTTGTATGTTTTTGATAAATCCGGAGCAAAATATATTGATACTTTCAGTGGAATTGGCGTTCTTTCCTTTGGACATTCACACAAAGAAATATTAACCGAAATGAAAAAAAAATTGGAACGCTATACTCATTTATCAAATTTTTATCTTGATCCTGACTCAGAATATATTGCAGAAAAATTAATTGAATTTACAGGAAAAGAAGGAAAAGTTTATTTTTCCAATTCCGGAACCGAAGCAATTGAAGCATCCCTAAAAGCCATTAGAAAAATATCAAAAGACTCAAAAAACAAAATTGTCTTCTTTTCCAGGGGTTTCCACGGACGAACAACCGGCGCCTTGTCTATAAATGGTTTTGAAACCCAGACCAAGCCTTTTACTCCACTATTACCTCATACAATTCAATTACCCTATAACAATATTCAATCCTTTGAGAAATATTTAGAAAATAATGGAGAAGATACGGTAGCAGTTTTCCTGGAACCTGTGCAGGGAGCTGGCGGTATTATTCCTCTTGATAATGCTTTTGCCGAATCTGTGGAAAAAGCACGGAAAAAATTTAACTTTACTTTAGTTTGTGATGAAATTCAAGCCGGTTTAGGCCGCACCGGAACTCTCTTTTCCTATCAACATTATAATCTGAATCCGGATATAGTAACAGTAGCAAAATCACTTGGCGGTGGTTTGCCTTTGGGCGCAGTTTTATTTCTTAATAAATTTGCTGATATATTTTTAATCGGTGAACATGGGTCAACTTTTGCCCCAAATCCGGTCGCCCTGGCTGCATCAAAATATGTTGTTGATAATATTCCTCCAATGTTACCGGAAATAATAAAAAAGTCACAATATTTCCTGAAGAAGATTAACAGCATGAATACGGACAAAATCATGGAAGTCCGGGCAAAAGGACTGATGGTTGGAATTGATCTGAAAAGAAAATATCCTGAATTAAAAGATCTTGCATTTTCAAAGGGATTGTTATTAAATATTATTAGAAATCAAACAATCCGCTTGCTACCTCCTCTGAATATTTCCTATGATCAGATTGACGAATTAGTCGATAAGTTAGAAACGGTATTATGCTCACTACAATAGAATTCTGACATACAATCCATAAAAATTCGGAGTCCTTAAGAATTGGATGATTTGAACTCACCCCCTCTCAATCATTATCAAAAATCTATAGTTTATTCGCACTCCCCTTCTCTTACCAAGAGAAGGGGAAGGGGGATGAGTTTTGAAAAACATTAACCACCGGCTTTACAAGATATCTTCCACCAATCCTACTGACTTCAGTTGAAAGAAGATAAAAAAAGTATGTCTGTAAAAGAAAAAAGTTTATTTAAATGGTTTCTTAATGGAATTTTGATCAGGTGAAATAATTTTATATTTCCCTGTGATCCATTTTTTTAAATCTGAATAATACCATTTTGAAAATCTTCTGTCGGAGGGTCCACCAGCAAGAACTGAATGAAAATCACTATTTCCAATTTCAGAAACTGTCCTATAGGATGGTAAAAAAGTTGTAGTGCGACCAGCACTTCGATATATTTGTCCCTGATGAATTGTTGCTCTGCTACCAATAGCCTCTATTGGGCCTTTGTTAAATCCCAGAAAATTTGGAGTTTTTTCACCTAACAAAATATTTGTCATTGTAAATTTATGTACTTTTCCCCAGGGTTTAGGATTTACATCAAGTGCTTTTTTAATGACTTCTTTATATAATTCATCTCTTGATTTATCACCAAACCAAAGAGATTTTTCACTTAGCAAAATTTTATCAAAATTGTCATAAAAATCTATAAAAGTTCCTGTTTCATTTTCCAGGAAATCTATCACAGTTTCATTGAAACCATTTTTTCCAAACACTTTTTTATATAATTCTTTGTAAATTTCTTCAAATAGAAATGCACCTTTTGAATCCAAAGTATATTTCAGATCCCAATCTGTAAGAATCTGTCCCTGTTCAGTATCAGGTAATAATGGTTTAATAATTTCCATAAAATATTCTGCCTGTAAAGAATAAACATCAAAATGCATTTTAAATGTATCATCAATGGTGTGTTCATTTCCATTTTCCAAAATGCTATTTATTCTGTCAACACGATATGAGCCCATTGGCATATTGATTGGATTTGCAGTTCCTAAATAATTCAAATCATGGTTTGCCGTTGCGAAAAAACCTTGTTCCGGATTTATACATCTTGGTAATTCTTTTATATCCAGAAAACCTTGCCAATCATTTTCCTTTTTCCAACCCGGTAAGGGTATAAAACCGCTAATGCCATCCCGTCTTTTTGGTACATTTCCAGACATTTGAAAACCAATATCATCATTGGAATCAGCAAATACAAAACTCCAACCGGTTTCAGTTTTACCAAAA
This sequence comes from Fidelibacterota bacterium, assembly GCA_029939575.1. Taxonomy (GTDB): domain Bacteria; phylum Fidelibacterota; class UBA2242; order UBA2242; family JAOZSR01; genus JAOZSR01. Next base: position 170 of record JAOZSR010000083.1, on the reverse strand, counting down.
ATATTCATACCTTCTTCCACAGTTTTGCAGTCCCACATTTTTAATACAGATGTTAAGGTTGTAGCACCTGATTCTGCTGCTGCCCATTTTGTTGTGAGATAATATCCTTCCTGATTCGGATTCCCGTCAAGTACACCATGATTGTTTTCATAATAAATTACTTCTATGTC
>JAOZSR010000082.1 GCA_029939575.1 Fidelibacterota bacterium | reverse complement strand
AAAATCTTACGAACAATATGAAACATATTAAGGATAAAGCAATAAATGAATTAATAACACGATATCCGTGACATCAATACTATTATTATCATCCAGATCACCTGTTAAAATATGCCAGTCAGTTGTTTCGGTATCACCTAAAATAATATTTATCATTACAACAACATCTAAAATATTAACTGCATAATCACGATTAATATCGCCGGGAATAATTTGTTCTACAGGTTTGCCAGCCATTTTTAATTTTGTGATACAATGGATAGCGCCATTCGATGGAATAATATCAAGACAATTAACTCCAATTATATTATGATCAGGCATTAAATCCTGGTATAATTCCAAAGCTTCCGAATCTGTATCAAATCCGTAAACAGGTACAAGTACCAGGTTATTTACAATCAAAGAATTAGTGTATGTATAAGAAACTCCGCCTGAATATGGCGGCATAATAATTCTCTCAATATTGATCGGTTTACCTTCCAGGTTTGTAAGATTGGATAATGCAGCGGCATTTTGATTTAGAATGTTATAATTCTGTCCGGCACCGTCGCCAGGATTTTCATATTCGCCAATAATTAAAGTAGTATCGTTAAGTAATTTGCAAAACATATCAATGTGACCGGTTCCGTCATATTGCATTGGCGTAATGATGATTATGGAATCGAGATTTGCATAATCTTTAAAAATTTGCCTGATCTCATTTGTCGAATATTGGCTATTTTCCTCTTCAATTAAGGATGTCATAAATCCCATTCCATGACCATCAATTATAAAATTTCCACCAGGATGTACCAGGTTTGGACAATAATAGGGAATATTTAGATTGTTAGCTAACCATTCTGGAAATTCATCGTCATCAGGACGTGGACGATTATAAATAAAATCAAGAATTTCCGGCGTTCCGGTTTCATTCAATATCCACCAGGGACCGTAATCTCTCATCCAGATAGAATTCAGATATTCCAGGTAAAACTGAACTTTGGAAAGGTCAACTCCGGAATTATTCAATTGTGTTTCAACCGAAGACTGCTCAGAAGCGCTGCTAACAACAATATATGCTGTATCTTCCTGGGTTACAGCGGTAATTAAATTGATTAGAAGAGTGCTAAATCCACTATCCCAACTAAATATAACACCGTCGGTTTTTTCATATTCCGCCAAAGATCGAAAATTACCTTCAGGCGCAGGTGTGATTGTTTTATTTTTTCCAATTTCATGAAGCCTGCTTTTTTCTTCTTCCGTAAGTCCGGCTGGCAAAAATTCTTTATTCTTTTCATATCCATTAGCAATCATGAGAAAAATGAAGAAAATAATTCCGATTTTATTTAAGTTTTTCATACATTTCCTTTTTAAATTTGTTAGAAGTGGCTAAAATTTTAATTTTAAAATAACAGGACGATGATCGGAAATTTTTACAGCATAATCGTTCCAATCTTTTTCCATATATTTCTCAACTTTTAAGGTCATAATATCCGATATTGGATTATTAAATTCATCAAATAGTTCATCAGTAATAAATATATGATCGAGGTGGCTTGGATAAGTTGGATAAGACCAGTCAGTGCTGGGACCTGTGGCAATATCCATACTGGCAACCTTATATTTATTAGAATTATCTATGAAATTTTGGAATACATTTTGAGTCGAAATGTCAGTAATTTCATCATTAAAATCACCAAGGATTATAACATTCTTGTTATTAAAATTGTTTTCAACATATTCTTCAAGCAGGGTGGAGGCTTCCTGGCGGCGGTGTTCCTCATCCCAGACATCATTTTCAATTACACCATTACCACAACATTTCAAATGGTTATTCAGAACGATAACAGGTATAGAGTTCCAAGTGAATTCCATTACTAAAGGCGCTCTTGGAAAAGGTCTGCTTTCATCCTGATAAATTTCATAAATATTAGGGTTTGCAATTGATAAATTGTTATAAAGAAAGGCTAAATTTATTCCGACATAAGCACTGTTTGCGCGATATCCGCTATAATTATCGAGAGAGTCAATTAAACGACCAAATTCAGTTTCGTCTTCAATTTCCTGTAAGGCAATAATATCAACTGATAAGGATCGGATAATTTTGATCATATTGTCAACAGTGGAACTGTGTTTTGCAAAATGCTGTACATTCCAGCTGGCAATTTCAAAAGTGGAATCAGTTCCAAAACAAATACTCGATAAATTGCGCTTAATAGATTGACTGAAATTTGTTCCGGAATTTCCTTTGACGGCTTTAATTTTGTATTCCGGATTATTGATTAATGGACTGTTGTTATCATAAAATTTTGTTAGATTTGTGTCTATAAAAGCATAATTTTCGTTCCATGAATTTCCGATTTTTTTTGAAATTTGGAATCCTGCTTCTCCATAGCTATTATCCTGCCAACCTAGTTTAATTGTGTTTTCGTCAGTCTGAATTAAAGATATTATATTTGGAGTTGAAATTTCCGAAAACCAGGCTAAGGTTTCGGAATAATCGGACATTTGATTATTAATTAAAGCACTGATACGGTATGAAAAAACTGTATCACTACTTGTTTGGATGAAATCAATATAGGAAGTTGTCTCAACAGATGCATAATTTTTTTTCCAGCCTGATTCACCAATTTTTTTATCAATAATAAATAGAGCATCACCCTGATTGTAATCCCATTTCAGACGAATTTGATTTTCAATAATTTTTTCCAGTTGAACATTAGATGGTTTTTTTAAAGTAATAGTAGTAACAGGATTTTTCTCACAATTATTAATGAAAATAATTAAGATGACTATAAGATTTATGTATTTATTCATAGCAAAATATTTTTTCAATTTTATACATTTAAATATATTCTATCCTGGTGAAAATTCAGTATCATTTTTTTTGATACAACATTTTTTAAACAGCCTCAATATTTAATGAATAATATTAAATAATAAAAATTATTTATGGATTTTAAGTTTATAAGTATTATATTTATTTGGTTGCTTTGATTGAGCCCGGTTTTTCCATACTAAAAGAAGATTTGCAACGTATCTCACATGATAATTATTTATTATATAATGAAAATTAGGAGAATAAATTGTCTGAAAATTTAGTGAAAGGAATCTTAGAAATTCGTCCGGAAGGTAACGGGTTTCTTAGAAGTCCTTATAAAAATTTTAACCCACACCCATTGGATCCTGAAATATCTTCCGAATTGATTAATGAATTAAATCTTCGTGAAGGACTTGATATTTCTGCTAAGGTTGAAGAAAAAAAGAAAAAATTAAAAGTCCTATCAGTTGAAAAAATTAACAATTGTTCTATAAAAGAATATCATAATATAAAAGATTATAAAAAAGGCATATCAATTGATCCGGAAGAACAATTGATGATGGCCTATGATTCCAAGGATTTTACCGGTAGAATCATCGATTTAATTGCTCCAATAGCAAAAGGGCAAAGGGGCATGGTTATTTCTCCATCAAAAGCCGGAAAAACAACAATTCTAAAGCATATTGCAAAATCTGTTCTGGTGAATAATCCTGAGGTTAAAGTATTTATTTTGTTAGTTGATGAACGACCGGAAGAAATTACTGATTTTTCAAGATCTTTACCACGAGCCAAGGTTTTTCACTCTTCTGTAGATAAAAGCACGAAAAATCACATGCGAATATCCAGGTTGGTTATGAATATGGCAACCAGGATGGCTGAATTTGGTCAGGATTCAATGATTGTTATGGATTCGTTAACCAGGTTAGCCAGAGCTTCAAATAAAGAAACTGAATCTGGAAATCGAATCATCAGTGGCGGGCTTGGTATCAAAGCTATGGAACTTCCACGACAATATCTTGGAAGAGCCAGAAATATTGAAGACAGTGGCTCTATTACTATTATAGCTTCGATTCTTGTTGATACTGGTAGTCGAATGGATGAGGTTATTTTTAATGAATTTAAGGGTACTTGTAATATGGATCTTGTGTTATCAAGAGAATGTGCTGAACAAAGGCTTTTTCCGGCAATTAATATATTGGAATCCGCTACCCGTAAAGAAGAAAAAATTCTGTCTGAAAAACAGATAGAAAAAAGTTACAAACTAAGGCGAAAAATTTCTAATGCAACTGTTACAGATGCTTTGAGAGATGCTTTGGTTTTTTTGGGAAAACGCAGTTAGAAAAAATATTTTCACAATATTTTATTTTATCAAAACCAACATAATTTTATGATTGATTTATTGGTAAAAATGAATTTTATTTTTGCTAATATAATCGTAATATTAGCCTGTTTTTTAGAGTGGTAATGCACATTTAATATATTGCTAAGTTGCTAATATACCTTTTAGCAGTTTCTTAAATATAGTTCATAGATTTTTGGTTTTAATAAAATGTTTTAAAGGAAATTATGAAAAAATATATATTCTTAATAATACTTTTTTTGTTAATTAATGAATCATCTTTCGCAGGTATGGATAATAAAATAGCCCGAGCTGTGAAAATTTCCTCACCTCCTAAAATTGATGGAATATTAAATGATGATGTTTGGGAAAAAGCTCAACTTTTGAATAATTTTGTTCAGTACGTACCATATAATGGGCAAGAGCCAAGTTTTCAGACTTACGTAAAAGTTCTTTATGATAATTCTGCTATTTATATCGGTGCTTTTATGCAGGACAATGAACCTGATAGTATTGCTAAATTTTTATCTCAGCGTGATAGTGATTTTAGTGATGCCACAGATATTTTTGCTTTTATTGTAAATCCTTTTAACGACGGAATCAGCGGAAATCAGTTTGTAGTATCAACAGCCGGAGTTCAGGCTGATTATGCATTATCTGCTACAGATAAAGATGTGAGTTGGAATAGTGTCTGGTTTAGCGAAACTTCTATAAATGATTCAGGTTGGGTTGTTGAATTAAAAATTCCCTATTCAGCAATCAGGTTTTCCGAAAAAGATGTTCAGGAATGGGATATTAATTTTTTTCGCTCAATTTACAGATTATCAGAATGGTCATGTTGGAACCATGTAAGCAGTGATTTTAATCATTATTGGTATAATACAGGTCGCCTGACAAACATTAAAGGAATCAAGCCAGCATTACGCCTTTCATTAACGCCTTATATTTCAGGTTATCTTGAAAATAATGAAGAAAGCGAGTGGGGAAATTATTATAATGGCGGGCTTGATCTTAAGTATGGAATAAACAGTAGTTTTACTTTAGATATGACCTTGATTCCTGATTTTGGTCAGGTTCAATCAGATAATAAAATATTAAATCTTTCTCCTTTTGAAGTTCACTACAACGAACGCCGACAGTTTTTTACCGAAGGAATGGACTTGTTTAATAAGGGTAATATTTTTTATTCACGGAGAATAGGAAGCAGACCAAAATATTCCGGCGAGATAGAAGATAAATTAAACCGGGATGAAGAAATTATTGCAAATCCTACTGAGACAAAGCTGATAAATGCTACAAAAATTTCCGGAAAAACTAATAATGGAATCGGAATTGGTTTTTTTAATGCTATGACAAGAGAATCCCAGGCTACTGTTATAGATACATTAACTGGTAACAAAAGAAATATCACAAGCCAACCTTTTACAAATTATAATATGCTTATTGTTGACAAGCCACTTTGGGAAAAAAGTTCTGTGAGTTTTGCTAATACCAATGTGATTCATAAAGATTTTATAGCCGATGTATTTGCGACTGAATTTCGTATAGGTGATAAAGATTTTAATTATGGAATACGTGGAAGTGGTGCAGTTAGCAGGAGGGAAGAACCTGATTCTGTAGAATTAGGTTCAAGATATTACCTAACTCTTGGAAAATTTAATGGGAAATGGCAATATAGGTATAATTATAGTCTGGAAACAGATTCTTATAATCCTAACGACATGGGTTTTCTTAGACAAAATAATGAGATTGACCAAAGTGCTACTATTGAATATAATATTTTTGATCCTTTTGGTATTTTCTTAAATATTGAGAATTCTTTTAGAGTTTCCTATGAGCAATTATATAATCCCAGAAAATTTATATCTTTTAGGATGGATTATTCGTTTTATGCTATGTTTAAAAATAATTATTCTTTTCGTACGCATTTGGCATTGTCACCTGTAAATCAAGAAGACTATACCGAATCCAGAACAACCGGAAGAGTATTAATCGTACCGCCAATGGCTCATATTTGCGGTGGTATTAATACTGATGCCAGAAAAGATTTATTTCTGGATATTCACACCGGATTTACCAGGAATAAAGCAAGTTGGATAGAAAGGAAGCAGGTTCATTTAATGCTTTTTTCACGATATAGAATTAATGATAAATTTTCAGTAATATATGATTATTTTACATCAAAGTCCGAAAATGATCGGGGATTTGTGGAAAATGGAGATAATGGAGAAATTTATTTTGGACTTAGAAATTTAAAGGAAATAACAAATACTTTTTCTTTGAAATATATTTTTACTAACCAGGCTTTTTTGAATTTTCGTTTACGCCATTATTGGTCAACTGCAGATTATCAGGATTATTTTGTTCTCGGAAATGATGGGTATCTTGTTCCGACGGTTAACTATAATTCAAATCATAATCAGAATTACAATGCTTTTAATATTGATCTTAACTTTACATGGAATTTTGCTCCGGGAAGTGAATTGTCATTAGTATGGAAAAATTCTATTTATGATGATGGTGAGATAATTATTAATAATGGATTTGATAATTTTTCTAATACATTATCTTTGCCACAGGTTAATAGTATTTCTTTTAAATTATTATATTACCTTGATTATCTTAAGTTCAGTAAATAATAGAGGTTGTGTAAGTTTTTTTTCTTTTATAAATCAATGTAGTTACAAAACTCAAAAACAGACCATATTTCACTACATTTTCCAGACCGTCTTTAATTGTGTTAATTCGTTTTTAATTGCTGAATTTATTTACTATTGTGTGTTACATGAGACATAATTTATGAGAAAATCATTCAAGCCGGTTAATACTTCGCTTATCACTGTATCAAAGTTTGGGGAATTGACATTTCCTTCACTTTGCCAGATAATTTTATTTGAATAAACATATTTTTTATTATTATCAGAATAAATAACTTTTTGCCGAAAATTAATCTGCCAGAAATAATCGAATTTGGACTTTTCTATAATAATTTGAAGTAGGAAATCCGGATATTCACTTTCACCTAATTCGTTAATATTTCTTACTATAGATAGAGGTATTAGGTCTTGTTCAGTAATTAGGCTATCGGTTTTTTGAGAGAATTTCTTAATTGGGAAATCATTTTCCAATATATCTGTTTCTATAGAGATAATATAATTAAGTGTGCTGAAATTTTTGACTTTTAAAGTTTTATTAGCGTCATGATCTGACTGCTTTGAAAAAATAAAATTTAAGGGGATTAATAAAAATATTATTGAATTCAGAAAAACAAAAATTAATAATCGGTGTGAAATATTATTAAAAAATATTTTCTTTCCTGAATAAATATTTATCATGATTCAATAATTATTAAAAAAATTGATTAATAATAGAATTAAACTAATGAGGAAAATAACACCTGTAAAAAGTAAAATTTTGCTAATAGAATCATTTTTTCGTCGCATTCTTTTGCTATTAATATAGAGTCCAAAAATACTGAGTGCAATTCCTAAAAGCATTAAAACCAAACTAATAGCCAGTAGATCATAATTCCAGTGATTTGAAATATTACTTCCGTATTTAGTTTTAAAAAAACCTCCTGATTTTGGCTTTGCAATTTGGATAATGATTAGTGTGAAAATCAATGACATCCAGGTAATTATTTTTAAAGATGTTAGTGCTTTTATAATGGAATCCGGACCTCGGCGTCGCTTGGATTGCTTGACGTTCACTGGTTCATGTTCTAAAATATCATCTATATCAACAATATCACTGTCAATAATATATTGTTCATTTTTATTATTAAAAGATTTTGGAATGCCATCATCCTGTGAAGGAAAATTACCATTTATTTCATTATTTTGAGTAAGGTCGTCATCTTGGTTATTTATATTGGAATTATTTTTCTTCATAGTTACTCTAAAAACTTATTTAATTTATCTATTTTAATTTATAAATGAAATAGATAGATAATGATAATAGCTAAAAAAAAGGGATACTGAAAAAAGTATCCCTTTTTGTAATTATGTTTTTAAAGAGAATTATTTTATCTGAATAAGAGATTTAAACAATTCTTTCTGTGATTTGATTTTTTCTTCATTTCCATAAACACATATACCACTATTATCAAGAATATCCTGAACAAAATCCGCCATCTCGTTAATATCTTTGACAGTTGTGGCTAAAACAGCATCTCTTTCATTTTGTTTATCTTGTTTTGTAAAACCGTACATATAATAATTTAAAGCAGAATTTCCCTGCTGTGATGGAGATTTTGGCTGGTCAAGACGTGAAATAGTACCAATAATATATCGCGTCATCTCATCTTCAGTAGGTGCAAAGGTTTTTAAGTATTCTGGTGAGCCATCGATATTTTCCAAAGTTTTTTTCAGGTTTGGGTCACGGTATGAAGCGAAATATACATTTCCGGTTTTGGAAAATCCGCAGAAACCGCCATAAGCACCACCGATAATTCTTATTTGTTGTGTCAAATATCCCCTTGATAGAATTTGGTTCATTACGAGCATTTTGCCATTATATTCATAACCTAATTTTTTGTAATTAAAACCTTTGGTCACATACTGGACTTTGGAAGTTGTCATCAGACCTTCATTATCCAATTTAAAATCAAAATCCCATACTTGTTTCTCAGGAGTATTATTTGGAATTTCATGAGCAAAATTATGTAATTCGTTTTTATACAGTAAAAAATCACTGTTGGAGCAGGTAACAGCAGCAATTAAATTCTTTTGATTAAACACTTTGTCAGATATAGAAGTTAGATTTTTGACTATATCTTCATATTGTTCATCAAAATTATCTTTTAAATTAGTGATAAATTGATAATAAGTGTATCCATTGGTTAGCTCGTTGAATTTTCCAGGAGAGGAATGATAGGATGAAAGCCTGGTCATCGCTAATTGTATTCCATTTCCCATTACATTAGCATATTGTCGTGATTGATGCCGGGTTAATAATACTTTGAGCCTTTCTTTATCATCAAATTTTGATTTTGTAATAATCTCTTTTGTTAAGTCAAAGATTTTATTGGTCTTATCATTCATGGCTTTACAGTCTATAATGAATTTTGGTTGCATATTTTGGTCATCGTAATTTTTTAAATAATTGGTGATATAAGTTGAAAACCCACCTGTATGTTTATTTAATTCATTATCAAGTTCACCAAAACTATAATTTTCAGTGTTTAAACTTCCTAATAAATAAGCTAATAAGGAAAGGTAAGGCAGTTCTTCCTTTTTGATTACCTGTGCATCAAATAATAATTTTGTATAAATAATATTATTTGTAAAAGTATCATAATGTAAAACTTTAGTGCCGTGAATATCTTTTTCCTGCATAGCATAAAATTCAGCATTTTTGCCAATATCTTCCAGTTTGAGAAGTGGTATTGTGGCCAAATCTTCTTCACTATCTTTTTCCTGTTGAAAAGCTATTAAATCATTAGTTTCTTTGATCAAGGCTTCTTTTTCTTCTTTAGATAGTGATTTCTTATATTCTGCCAATTCAGCTAAGATTTTCTCATTTCGTGCTTTTTGTAAGCCCGGTTTTGGTGTCAGCGCAGTTAACAGTTTATGATTGTTATTTAATAATTCAATTTTAATTAATTCTTCCAGTCGGTTATTTGCAATGCCTTCTTTAATTGCAGCCAGAGGCTTTTCCCATTTTAAACTTTCAAAAGGCTTTCCGGCATAAAACCAACTTTGTAATGATTGAAAAAGATAAGTTAGTCCTTTTTGTGGATTGTCACCTTCCCGCAAGCGAAATTCCATTCGATTTACAATACCTTCAATCACATCTTTATCAATTCCCTGACTTGCTACTTCATTTAATTTTTCTGTTACAATATTATGAAATTTATCAAGATCAGCCAAATTTGCATTTTTAACAGTAATCTGGAAAACATTTTGTTTGCTCGATGATGTAAAAGCACTTACATCCTGTCCAATACCGGCTTCCTGGAGGGCTAATTTAATAGGGCCGGATTCGTGGTTTACAAGTGCATCGGATAGAATATCAAGATAAAAACTCATAACCTGGTCAGCACCATCTCCAATTACCCAGTCTAAAGCGAGAAATGTTTTATTTGCAATCTCTTCAGATTCTGAAATAGGATAATTTTCTACAATTTTTTTCATTTTATCAAAAGGTTTTTGTGGTTCGATTTTGGCCCTTTTATCAAGTTTTTCGAATTGTGATAGATATTCTCTGTCAATAAATTCAAGATCTGTCTGTATATCGGAATTTCCATATAAATATAAGTAACTGTTGGTTGGATGATAAAATTTACTATGAAAATTCAGAAAATCCTCTCTGCTCAGTTTCGGAATAGTTTCAGGATATCCTCCGGAAGAATATTTATAGCAATTATCAGGGAAAAGATTTTTATCAATATGATAGCCTAATTCTCTATCAGGGCTGGAGAAAGAGCCTTTCATTTCATTATAAACAACTCCTTTATAAATTATCGGTTCATCTTCTGAAGTTAATTCATAATGCCAGCCTTCCTGTTTGAAAATCCTCGGATCATCATATATTCTTGGAAAAAAGACAGCATCCAGGTAAATATTCATCAGATTCTGAAAATCTTTGTCATTCATACTGGCAACAGGATAAAGTGTGATATCACCTCCTGTCATAGCATTCAGGAATGTTTTCAAAGAGCCTTTGGCAAGAACATCAAAAGGACTTTTCACTGGGAAATTCTTGGAACCATTTAAGACAGAATGTTCTAAAATATGCGGAGTTCCACAATCTGTTGATGGAAGAGTCTTAAATGTCGCACAAAATGTTTTGTTAGGATCATCATTTGCGATTTTTAACAATCTTGCACCTGATTTTAAATGTTCAAAATAATAACAATCAGAATTTACTTCCTTTACAAATTCTTTTTTAACTAATTTGAAACCGTGATATGTCTCTCCAATTTTTAAATTATTTGACGAACAACTTGCCAAAAAAATTAAAAATCCCAATGAACACATCATAATTAATCTTAAACCGTTGAATTTCATTATTCCTCCATTATTTTTATAATATCTAAATAAGTTAAACAAAATTTTAAAGACTTCAAATCATCAAAATAACAATATATTAAATTTTTTTATAGTTATCTTAGTTTACTCTAATTCTTGATGGAATAGTCTATTAATGTACTAAGTTACTTTATCTTTTTATTAAAATAATATAGCATGAGCCAAATAACAAACAGGTGATGAATAATTCCAATTATCAAATAGATGTAATATATATTTCCCTTTGCCAGCCATGCTTTTGCTATCCAGAATGTTGGAAATATTCCTGCAAGATAGGCCCAATTGGATTTTATGAAAAATGGAACTAAAGCACCCATTAAAATGATATTTGCAAGTTTTGCTGTTGCCAGTCCTTCAACCTTATTATTCGCAAAAGTTCCAAGAAAGAGTGCAAAATATGGTGCTTCTAAGGATGCTAATATTATAATCGGTAGTATTTTATTAAGTTCAATACTTTTAATATTTACAATGTATAGCGAGATAATTGCTAACGGAATACTTAATAATAGAGGTAATAATATTTTGAACCATAAATAGCCTGATTTTCCAATTGGTGTAACAGACAAATAACTGAGTATATCTTCATCTCTGTCATCAAGAATAATGAACCCAATTATCCAACCAAAAAATGATGGGACTAATAAAATAAGAATGCACAAAAACGGATCATAATAGTCTGCCAAATCAAAATAGGGGAGAGTTAACTCTCTGATTTGGGGTAATGCAAAACGAAACAAAATAGATATGAATATTGGTAGAATACAAATAAATAGGAGAAATTGATCCCGATATATATTCTTAAATTCTGTTCGAGTTAAACTAATTATTAGTTCATTCAAAATTAGACAAAAATTTACTTTTAACGAAACAATCTTTATTAAATCATTATAATTATTATGAAAAAACCAATTTTTATTAATATATTTGATTTAAGAAAACAATACAATATTTGAAAAAAATTTAAACATTATGAAAGAGGGGATAGCTGTGAATAAAAATCCGTTACAATCATTAATCGATTTAGAACCAACATTATTTCAATCCATGGAAAAAAACCGTAAGGAAGCCTTTTCTGATGGCAAACTGGAACTAAAGTATAAATTCCTGATTGCTATGGCCCTGGATGCTTCACATGGTGCAAAAGATGGGGTAGGAGCCTTGGCAAGACTTGCTTTGGAGAACGGGGCTACAAAAGAAGAAATTGCAGAAACTCTGAAAGTTTTGTATTATGTTTCCGGTGGAGCAAGCATGTATGTTGCATCTTTAGGATTAGACGGAGTTATTTAATACATTTTTATAATAATTCTGAGTGATTTTCTTTAATGATGTCCATTTCGCAGACATCACATCTAAATTTCAATCTGAATTGATTCCCCTTTTCATCAATCAGTTTCCAATCAGGATTTCCGGAATGGCTGATTTTCTTCAGACATTGATCTTTTTCTTCACGAAAACAATATTTTGTAGTCATTACTTTTTTACCAGTCATGTCTAATCCGGTTTCAGGACCAGATTCAATCTCTTTTACACCGTGTCTCCGATAAAATTGTGCAGCTTTTTCATTAATAACATTACCTGTATAATCCAATTTGTCTGTAACATATTTAATATTTGACAATAATATTTTTCCTTCTGAAACAGGTTTATTTTTAATTCGTTTTTCCTGTAGTCGATTAAGCAATTCTCGACGCAATTCATTGATCTGAGATTTTTTTAGGAAAATCATTTTTTTCAGATTGATTGTAACATTTTTACAATTAAAAATTGTATTACCGGTTTTTTGCAGATTTTTTATAATATTTTTCTTGGCCATTTCAGAGTTTTCAGCAAATTCATTTTCAGATTGAAAATCATATTTTACCTGATTGTTATCTTCATCAATAGCAATTAACCGGAAACCATTTTTCAGTTCTGTCAATGCTATTTCAATCTCAATTTTTCGGGCTATTTTCTGACTTTTCAATTTTTTTAGATATTCATGGTCATGATTACGGTAAATTTCCAAACCCGCCTTGATATTATTCATCGAATTAGGATAGATTTTTTCTCCAACCATTTTGTTGATGTTTGCTCCCTGGAGTTTTCCATTAATAAAAAAACAAATTCCATCACCACTGGATAATTTAGTTTCATTATCAAGTAGAAAAAAAACCTGTTTGATTGCTTTTTGGATTTTACCAACATATTCTCCTTGCATTTTCGGAGTATGAATTGATGTGATGTTGTGTTGTTTTCCTGTAATAAAATAATCTGTAAAATTTCTATTAAAAGTTTTATCAGGGTCCGAAGAAAAAGCAAAATAGGTTTTTCCCGATGAATTCGTTGTCAGATTTTTTTCTAATAAAATTTCATCAATTTTCTGTCTGTAAAAAGGAACAATATTTTTAATATAAGATTCATCTTTTAAACGACCTTCTATCTTGAATGAAGATATTCCGGAATTTATTAATTCTTCCAGATGCTTAGAATTGTTCAGGTCTTTTAAAGAAAGAATATGTTTATTTTTTTCGATAATATTATCATCAAAATCAGTAACAGTATAAATTTTTCTGCATGGCTGAGCACAAACGCCGCGATTCCCACTTCTTCCTCCAATTGAATAACTCATATAGCATTGGCCGCTGTAACTGACACATAAAGATCCATGAATAAAAAATTCCAACTCAATTTTTGGTGCTGCCTTATGAATTTCATTGATTTGTAGGAGATTTAATTCTCTCGGTAAAATAATACGTTTAAAACCTAAATCCTGAAAAAATTTCGCCTTTTCCGGAGTATTACAAAAACATTGAGTACTGGCAATAATAGGAATCGATGGAAGTTCATATTCCAAAATCCCCATATCCTGAATAATTATTCCATCTACTCCAATTTTATTTAATTGATGAATCATTTTAACAGCATCTTCAATTTCATCATCAAAAAGAAGTGTATTTATAGTTACATAAACTTTTGCATAATATTGTTTTGCGAAATCAATCAGTTTTTCAATATCCTCAATGCTGTTGCCAACCTTTGCTCTGGCACCAAATTTTTCGGAACCAATATAGACGGCATCTGCTCCACATGTTATTGCCAGTTTTCCCATTTGATAATTTTTTGCAGGGGCAAGCAATTCTATAGATGTTTCTTTATTCTCATTATTCATAATTATACTTTTTCCGTTTTTATTATTGGTGAATAAAATCTGTTAATTTCTGTTTATTGAAAGCTGATAGTTATTGGTAATATTTTTCATTTCGAATGATTTTTTATGAATTTATCATTTATTATAAATAAAAATCTCCTCAATTCCTTTACCAAATAATTTTGATATTTTAAAAGCTAAAGAAAGAGAAGGTACATATTTATTTTGTTCCAGGGCATTGATTGTTTGCCTTGTACAACCAACCTTATCGGCTAATTCCTGCTGCGTCATTTCATTATTGAAAAATCGCATTTCCCGAACTTTATTTGTTATTTCTGCTTTTGCCATATTAACTATTCTTTAAATCGGTGATTAAAATAATGAAAGCTGATAAAAAAGATGTCATTGCGATAGTAGAATAACCGACAAACCACATATAACCTACGGGAATATATTCAGATTTAAAAAAAGAATCATACAAAACTATTGATAATAAAAATACATAAAGTAGGGTAAAAATAAAGGCAATATTATTTGCAATTCGCTGTGTTTCTTTATCTCTTTCATCAAAAACTATTTTGACTAATTTCTTCTTCCTGTGAGTTAGCCATAAAATTAAAAAATGAATGCAATAACCAAATAAAAATATATTTGCAGTAATATTCCTTTTTGTTTCATTTTTGATGAATTCCTCAGCGCCGCCATTTGAAAAAAAAATTGGAAAAAAGGTAATAAGTACTATGAACCATCCAATTGATTCAACTATGGCATTTCTTCTTAAAGTAGACATATTTAGTCCTCCTTTTTTTTATAAATGTAAGAAAAAGTTTACAAGAAGTCAAGTAAATTTTACTTTTTATATGAAAAAATTGCTAATCGCAATTTTTAACTAAAAAAAAAGGAATCTCATAATAGAAATTCCTTTTAAAATTTTATAGTATATATGAAAATGCTCTGGTATTTTTTATCTTGATTCTGTTTACAATTTACATATTAATTCCGTAAGGATTTGATATATAATCACGCAAAAGTTTTACTTCTGATTCTGATTGGTCGAGAACTTCTTTCAGCACATCACCAATGGAGAGTAAACCAATTAATTTTTCTTTATCTACAATTGGTAAATGGCGAATTTTTT
>JAOZSR010000023.1:10597-44079 GCA_029939575.1 Fidelibacterota bacterium | reverse complement strand
AATATTCCTGTACTATCATTCTCTGCCCATATTTCATGTAATCCTTGTGGTACTTGTTTTGTAATTGTTCCATATCCTGTATAAATGCTATCTCCTATTTGGAATGTGCTTTCTATATCGTTCATTATGGGTGTTCCTGCTTTCATTAATGTTCTAATATTTAATGTGATGTCTGCGACTGGATTAATTATTAGTGTTCCTGTTTCAGTTATTTCTACTAGTCCATCATTCATTGTTGGACCATAGATTACTGTTCCGTTAAATCCATTTTTTAAAGAATCTAGTATAATTAAATTCCCTTCCATGTGCATATGTACTGAGTCTGCTCGTGAGTTGTATAGTGTTGTGGTTAATTCATCACCATCTACGTCATTTACACTGAATGTTGCAAGTTCCACTTCTCCAGCATAATCTTCATCAAGAGCTGTTACTTGTTCTATTACATCTGCGGTTGGTGCGTCATTTACAGGAGTTACAGTTGCTTCAAATTCTGAGCTTTCTGCAGTTTCTGCAGTTCCACGAACTCTTGCTTGTGCTACTAATCCTTCAAGTGTTCCATTCCAGTCTGCATCTGGAGTGATTGTTATAATTCCAGAATTATCAACTTGGCTTGCATTTCCTAGGTTTTGAATTACATAATCAAGTGTATCATCATCTAAGTTTTCAAATTTGCCTTGAAGATTAATATTAAATGAACTATCTTCTGGGGTTGTGAATGGTCCTAATGCACCTCCTGTATATCTGATAGGATCATTAACTGCTTGAACTAACAATAAAGCATTATCCTGAGAATAATTATTTTCATCATTAATAGCAATTGTTACAATGCTTTGTCCAAATTCATTCTCTAATAAAGTCAGATATCTTAAACTGGTATCCTGAATTGATGCATTAACCAATTCCGGATTACTTTGATTATTGATTGTATACCATACTGCTTGTTCGCCGTTATCGATTCTATACACATTCAAATTTGGAATTAATACTCCATTACTATCTTCAAATCCAAATAATGTATCTGGTAATGTGAGTGTTGGAATATGCATTACATAAGGCACAAATATTTTTAATTCCAGAGAATCTCTTAAACTATTATCTGTACTATCTATGACATTTATCCAGGTCATTAATGTTTCTGCTTTTGTAGCAACATATTTTAAGATTTGATTATTTATTTGCAAACTTGTATCTCTTGCTTGCCAAATATTTGTTTCGTCATTGTAAACAAATCCGTTATTGAGGTTTAATTCCAGTGTATCCCCGACTTCCAATATTTGTGAGGGAATAGTGTCTTGCACAGAGGGACCCGGATTACCGATAACTGTAATAAATGTATCTTTTTGGGTTAGTGCAAATCCGATCTGCTTTGGGCTTGTATTATTTTTGGTGAAACTCAAATAATAGAAATGTTCTTCATTTGAGGATTTGGAAAGATTGTTTTGAGCATTCGTAAAGCCTGAATAGTCCAGAACATGCAATCCGTGAGTACCTCTTTGACCATCAAGTAAAATCATTTTGCCGGACTTTATGAAATGTGAACTTGTAAATCTGTAAATGTAAACTCCTGATGAAACAGCGAGTCCCATTTGGTTGCAGGCTCCCCAGGAAATGAGATACCGGCCACTTTTATTTAGTATAAGTGATGATATGGTCTGCCCGCTGATATTGAATATTTCTAATCTTCCTGATTGGTTTGTGAGTATAGGGAATTGCGTTTGACTATTGAAAGGGTTGGGGTAATTATTACCCAACATGTATTCAGTAACAAGAGTATTAGAGATGCCAAGATAGTCAAGGTTTACTGAAAAGTATCCATCATCATTGCTTTTTGTTTTTTGTAGTATATTCAGCGTATCCTGAAAAAAAATTATATCTGCATCGGAAATGGCATTTCCTTGCCGATCCCGGTATGTACCATTTATCGTCAGGCTTTCAGCATTCAGGACTGAAATAGTAAAAATACAGATCACATATAAAAAAGTTTTTAATTTATAAAAGCAGTGCGGCTTTTGGATTTTATTAAGTTTGATGGAATCGTAAAAAGGTTCGAAGCTGTCTTTCCGTCGAAAGCCGGACATAGTCTGAGGCAGCGTAGCAACGAAGAATCTCGTCGATAATTGTAGGAGATTCTTCATTCGTACCTCATTCAGAATGACAGCAAATTTACTTTGTACGGAATTGTCAAGTTTCATTAAATGATTTTACAATACTTTGAGATTGAATGCAATTGATAAAATATATTTGGAAATCTTTCTATCGGCTAAAGCCGAAGGATAACTTTTATATTTTCAGATATAATATCATTAATGGTTATAGACTTTGTTATTTTCCAGATACAATACATTTTTTTGTAACAGATTCATTGTCAACTTGTAATTTATAAAAATAGACACCGTTTCTACAATCTGGAACTTTCCATCTTAAGGAATAATCTCCCGATTTAATTGTCTTGTCCAATAGTTCTTTAACGAGTTCATTTTGAGGATTATAAATTGATAAATTAACATGTGCCCCTTTTTTCAGAATAAATGAAAAATCAGTATCAATAACTATTGGATTCGGTGTGTTCTGGGCAAGGAAAAAGGAATCGAAATTTAAGATTTTTTTTCGGTTTTCCAGATTGATTATACGTGAAATATAAGTACGATGAATCCATTGGGTATAATGAACTGTTTCATTATAAGTATTATGACCGGATTCATCGAATACCGTTTTGTCATAACCGGCAAAAACTCCGGCTTTTTGCATAATTGCCTTGGAGTCCAGGTTTGGTTCTAAATAAATTTGTTTGTTATAAAAAGTACTATAATCTTTATATAGTACAATATTGCCTAAATGCTCACTTGCGAGTTCAATGATACTTAATCCGGTCATCCTATGGTCATTATGACTATAAGGATTTCTCTCCTGACTGGGTTCATGAGTAGTGATCCAAATATCATTGAAATTCCGTGATTCATAAGAAATAATCGCAGACAGTGTTTTTAAAAATGTATTCCAACCGGAATAATTGCTTGAATTATCAACTGTTCTCTGAGGAATCCCATTTTTCAAATCCCACAATTTATTGTCTGGAAGCCGCATAAAATAACTAACAGTATTATTATATTTAAAATAGGTGATAGGTCTCTTGTTAAAAGATTCTGTTCCCTGAGCTTCAAAATAATGTTTTTCTAACAAATTGCAGGCAAGTTTTACTGAATTAATTGCCCCTTTTTCTCTGGCTTTCCAAAAATCTTTTTTATTTTCATCACCCGCAGTTGTATAGATAAAAACAGTTTTATTATTTTTATTATCAATATCGTCACAAGCAAGATTTCCCACAAATAATTGCCAGTCGTCCTGGTGAGCAGAAATATAAAACGAAATGTTTGAAAAATCTTTTAATGATTTCGGATGGAAGTTTGAATTTGTCATTGTTTTCCTTTGGTTATTCGGGAATATATCATTTTTTGGTTTCTTTGAAAGGTATTTTAATTGTAAAAGTCGTTCCTTTATTTAATTTGCTATCAACTTCAATTTTTACACCGTAAGGATTTAGCAATTGAAAACAACTATAGAGTCCCAACCCGGTGCCTTTTGGCTCATTTGCTCTAACTTCTGATGCTGTTGGTTTTGTTGTGAAAAACGGATCGAATAATTTTGATAAATTTTCTTCTGAGATTCCACAACCGGTATCGGTAATGGTTAATTTGATATAATTCTCATTCAAACAGGTTGTAATAAGAAGTTTTTTTTCATCCCGATTGTACATAGCATCAATAGAATTTCTGATAATATTTAATAATCCTTGTGAAAAATCACTATAAACTGCTATTATATCAGGAATATTCTCTCCAAAATGATATTCTTTAATAACTTCATTCTTAAAATCTAAATCTGCTTCAAGTAGATTTAATTCCGTCAATAATAGATCATTAATATTGATTTTTTTTCGTTGCTCCTCCTGATCTCTGCGGCATTTTTTCATCAATGTATTGACAATTGCACCAATTCTTTCAGCGCCTCGCCTGATCATATCAAGACCCATTAAGTTTGGATTTTTTGCTTCAATAATATCTAAAGCACCAAAAATTACAGTTAATGGATTGTTAATATTATGAGTAATGCCAGAAGTTAAAACTCCAATCGAAGATAGGCGATGCTCTTTAATCAATTGAAATTCCAGGTTTCTTTGTCTGGCTTCAAGTTTTTTTCTCTCAGTTAAATCCCGTACAATTCCCTGGCTTCCTGCTATTTTGCCGGAATCAACAATTGGTAATGCATTAATTTCTACAATTGCTATTTCGCCATTTTTTTTCTTTAAATTTAACTGAAGAATTTCGACCTTGTTGCCCTTTAACATATTATTAATAGTATTAATTACTTTGTTGTTGTTATAGTCTAAAAAAATATCGCTGAAGTTTTTATTAATGATTTCCTTTGGTTCATATCCGTAGATTCGTTTTGATGCTTTGGAAACATAAGAAAAATTGCCTTGAGTGTCCAGGATAAAAATCATATCAAAACTACCCTCGGCAATTCCACGAAAACGTTCCTCGCTCTTGCGTAATGCGATTTCTGTAAGCTTTTGGGAAGTTATATTGCTGGTAATTACCGCAGCATGGGTGATTTTTCCATTTTCTCCATAATAGGGATAATAGGAAACATTGTAATATCCATCGCCCTGATTGGCAAAACGAAACCATGACTGGTATTGAACTTTTTCCCCTGAGAAACAGGCATCCAGATTTGCTTTTATATTATTCCTGAATTCTTTTTCACCCCAGACCTCTGATACACTTTTGCCAATAAAATCCTGTTGTGTTTTTGAGTGTTCATGGCAATAGGAATTATTAACCGCTTCATAGATATAATTGTTATTAATTAAAGTCATGAAATCAGCAGCTGCATTTGAAATAAACTTATACTTTTTTTCTTTTTCCTTGGATAATGTGAGGTCAGAAATTTGCTTTTTTAGCAAACGATTTTCCTGTTCGACTTCTAATATTTTTTTTTGTGATTTTTCAAGACTTATATTTTTGTTCATCTTTGATCCTTAATCTGCTGTACATATCAATATATAAAATTTTGGAATATTATTCAATTTTGAATCTGTTTTTTATAAAAATAATAAAAATGAAATCGTAAAAGGCTCGAAGTTGTCTTTCTGTCGAAAACCGGATATAGTCTCAGGTAGCGTAGCAACGAAGAATCTTATCAATAATTGAATGAGATTTTTTCAGTCAAAACTGATTGTAAACATTCGTACCTAATTCTGAATGACAGCAAATATACTTTTTACGGAATTGTTAATAAAGTTTTTAATTTAGGTGATGTTTGTTTTTATAAGAATCATCTTATGGATTTTTTTAAAGTCGAGTCATTAGGTTTTAGAGATTCATCAATTCCATTAAAAAGATTTTTTTTAGAATTTTTCTGCGAAACTTGCATTAATTTATTTATATTTTCCAGATATCTTAATAAAAAGAAGGAGAAGTTGAAAGTGAAAAAACTGATTTTATTACTTCTTGCCGGAAGTCTGTTATTTAGTTGTGTAAATACCAGAATCATTAAAAAAGTTCAGGTTCAAAAAAAGCCAATGAAAGGCCGTGTAATTGATCCAAATTTTATGGATTTAACTGTAAGACCGGCAGATGATTTTTTCCAATTTGTTAATGGCATATGGTTAAAAAATAATCCGGTGCCGGCTGATCAGACCCGCTGGGGAAGTTTTAATATTCTCGGGGAAAACAATCTTAAGCAGGTTCGTACAATTGTAGTTGAAGCTTCTAAAAAAAATAATTCTCCCGATGGAAGTAATATTCAAAAAATCGGTAACTTCTTCTTAAGTGGAATGGATTCCGCACGAATTGAAGAATTAGGAATTAAACCGATTCAGCAAAGACTTGATCAGATTGAGTCAATAAAAGATCAGGCTGATCTTCAAAATATAATTGCAAAATTCCATAAATCAGGAATGAATGTTGTTTTTGATTTTTTCGGTGAACAGGATAAAAAAAATAGTACTATGGTTATTCCCTGGTTGTATCAGGGTGGGCTTGGCTTACCTTCAAAAGGATATTATACAAAAGAGGACCAAAGGTCTGAAAATATTCGTAATGAATATTTAGATCATATTTCAAAAATGTTTGTTTTACTTGGTTGTGCAGCAGAAAAATCCGATGAAAATGCTATAGTTGTTTTGAATATTGAAAAGAAACTGGCTGATATTTCCATGACAAGAGTTGAGTTACGGAATCCAAAGGATACCTATAACATAATGACTTTATCTGATTTAGACCAACATAGCCCTAATTTTGATTGGCAAAAATACTTTATAGAAATTGGATTGTCAGAACCGGAAAAAATTAATGTTGCTCAGCCAATATTTTTTCAGGGAATTAGTGATTTATTATTAAATTTTTCAATTGATGAATGGAAAATTTATCTGAAATGGCATTTACTAAATAATACTGCATCATATCTTAATTCGGATTTTGTAAATCAGAATTTTGCCTTTTATGGTGTAATTTTATCTGGAATGGAAAAAATGCAACCGCGCTGGAAAAGATGTCTCGGAGCCACTGAAAGTAGTCTTGGAGAGGCCTTAGGACAATTATATGTGGAAAAATATTTTCCACCTCAGGCAAAGAGCCGTGCTTTGGAAATGGTTGATAATATTAAAAATTCCTTTGGTCAAAGAATCACTGATCTGGATTGGATGTCAGCCGAAACAAAAGAAAAGGCAATGGAAAAGTTGGAATCATTTAATGTAAAAATTGGTTATCCTGATGAATGGGAAGATTATTCGACTTTGGAAATTAACAGTGATTCCTATCTTGAAAATATTTTCAGGGCTGATAAATTCCATTTTGAAAAGGATTTGAAAGAAATAAATAAACCGGTTAACCGCAAAAAGTGGGGTATGACACCTCAAACTGTAAACGCCTATTATAATCCCAGTTTAAATGAAATCGTGTTTCCGGCTGCAATTTTACAACCGCCGTTTTTTGATTTTTTAGCAGATGATGCTGTTAATTATGGCGCAATCGGAGCAGTCATTGGCCATGAAATGACTCACGGTTTTGATGATATGGGACGCCAATTTGATAAAAATGGCAATATGATTGATTGGTGGACAAAAGAGGATGAAAAAAAGTTTAATCAGAGAACTGAACTATTAGTTGAGCAGGGAAATAATTTTGTATCTATCGATACATTTCACGTGAATGGAAAACTTACACTTGGTGAGAATATTGCAGATCTTGGTGGAACAGTAATAGCTTTTCAGGCACTTGAGAATGTTCTAAAACAAAAACCAAAACAACCTAAAATTGATGGTTTTACACAGGAACAAAGATTCTTCCTTGCCTGGGCAAATGTATGGCGGTCAAATATTCGCCCCAAAGCACAGATTATGCGCTTGAAAACAGACCCGCATTCACCTGCTGATTTTAGGGGAAATGTTCCTTTAAAAAATCATGATGGCTTTTATAAAGCTTTTAATGTAAAAACTGGTGATAAAATGTATATTCCGGTTGAAAAACGTGCCAGAATTTGGTAATAATTTTATATTTAATATGAAAATTGGAGTTATTATGAAAAATAGTATAATAATGGTTTTAATATGCTTTTTATCTATGCAATTGTTTGGTAGTAACAACCTGATATTTGATGAATATTTTATTAATAAATCTATGCGAATTGATTATTTTCAAACAGGGACAAATACAGAAAAAATAATTAGTCTTAATAAAGTCAAAGAAGAACCTTTCTGGGCTGGTAGCACCACAAATTTAATTGACACATTAAACCTGGGAATGCATATTGTTCGTGTATATGACGAAAAAAGTGGGAAAATGATTTTTTCCCGAGGCTTCAATAGTTTTTTTCAGGAATGGCAAACTACAGATGAAGCTGTTTCTGAAACTTATAGGACAATTCCGGCTTCAGCAATAATTCCCTATCCAAAAAAAAATATCAGATTTACAATTTCCAGCAGAAATAAAAAAATGGAATTTGTCGAAGAATTTTCTACAATAATTGATCCCAATTCCAGGTTTGTAATCCATGAAAGGCCAAAATATGATTTTAAGGTAAAACATTATCTTGAAAATGGTTCCCCAAACGAAAAAGTGGACATATTAATTCTTCCTGAAGGCTACACAAAAAAGGAAATGAAAACATTTAGGAAAGATATAAAAAATCTGATGACAATATTTTTTCAAAATCCACCATTTAATGAAATGAAAGATAAATTTAATGTATGGTATATTGAAGCACCTTCAGAAGAATCAGGTGTAGATGATCCACGAAAAGGTAAATTTGTTAACACATTATTAAATTTATCATTTAATACATTTGATATTGATCGATATGTTCATGGCCCTGATAACGAAATTATGCGTAATGTAGCAGCAAGTGCTCCTTATGATCAAATTTATATTTTAATGAATACTACAAAATATGGTGGTGGAGGAATTTTTAATTATTGTTCAATTTGCTATAATCATGCAATAAAGCCGGAAAATGATTGGGTGCCGGGCTATGTATTTGTTCATGAATTTGGGCATGCTTTTGGGGGATTGGCTGATGAATATTATTCTTCAAATGTTGCCTATAATGATTTTTATCCAAAAGGTGTAGAACCCTGGGAGCCTAACATCACAGCTTTAAATGATCCGGATAATGTTAAATGGAAATCTCTGGTTGAAAAAGATACACCTTTGCCAACTCCCTGGGATAAAAAAGGCTATGATAGTATTCCTTATGGAAAATCAAATATTCGTGAGGAATTTCTGAAAGAACAAAAATATTGGGGCAAGGTTGGTGCTTTTCAAGGTGGAGGATATGTTTCCGAAGGAATTTATCGTTCTTATTTGGATTGTAGAATGTTTTCAAAAAGTACCAGTCCTTTTTGTCCTGTTTGTCAGGAAGCTATAAAAAAGGTTATCCGGTTTTATTCTGAATGATTTTAAGTTACCGAATTCTTGTGGCTGGTTGCTTGCATTTTGTTGCTGGAATAAAATTAATGATCGGAGAATATGATATACAATTTTGATGAAATTATTAATAGGAAGAATACTCATTCAATTAAATGGGATGCCGGGGAATTATTGCGGAAATTCGAGATCACAGAGCGTTTTGACGAAGATACAATCCCTCTTTTTGTGGCTGATATGGATTTTAGTTGCCCCCAACCTGTTATTGACGCATTGCATAAAAGGGTGGATCAGAGAATGTATGGTTATACAACTCATGCTACTGATCCCGAATATTTTAAAACTATTCAAAATTGGTTTGCCCGACGCATGAATTGGGAATTTCCTGCTGATTCTATTGTTTACAGTCCTGGAACAGTACATGCTTTAAAAATAGCTGTCAGAACTTTCACTAATCCAGGAGATGGAGTTATTATTCAGCGGCCTGTTTATTTTCCATTTACAAATGTTATAGAGGGAAACGGACGAATAGTTTTGAACAATTCTCTGGTTAATAATGATGGATATTATGAAATTGATTTTGTTGATTTGGAGCAAAAAGCAAAATTATCTTCATCAAAATTGATGATTCTCTGTAGTCCCCATAATCCGGTTGGTCGTATTTGGAATCAAGGTGAACTTGAGAAAATTTCCCGGATTTGTTTGGATAATAATATAGTTCTGATTTCCGATGAAATTCATGGTGATTTAATCAGAACAACAGAAACATTTTATCCCATTGCCAATGTTAATAGTGATGATAAAATAATTGTCTGTACTGCAACCAATAAAACTTTTAATATGGCAGGATTGCATTGCTCCAATATTATTCTGCGAAATGCTGATATGAGAGAACAGTTTTCCAAAGAACTAGGAATGCAGATGCCTTCACCTTTTTCTATAAGTGCTTTAATTGCGGCCTACAATGAGGGTGAAGAATGGCTGGAACAATTAAAAGTATATATTGATAAAAATTTTGATTTTCTGAAAAATTTTCTGGCAAATAAAATGGATAAGGTTAAGTTTAGAATTCCGGAAGGAACCTATATTGGATGGATGGATTTCAGTGGATATAATATGGACCCCGAAGAAATTCATAATCGCATTTATAATAAGGCTAATGTGGTCCTGGAAGATGGAAAGATTTTTGGAGAAGAAGGTATAAATTTTCAACGAATATGTATTCCATCACCACGAAGTATTTTAGAAGAAGCAATGAACAGGATTTGTACAGAGTTCAAAATTTAAAAATATCTCTGTTTTCTATTACTGCTTTTTTCTTACTTCATTACATTTATTGAAGTACAATTTGGACCTTCTTTTTATCAGAATTTTATTTCTTAAAATAACTTTCCAGGTAATCTATTAAACATCGATGGTTAATTTCAATTTTTCCTGATTAATTTTTTCTTTAATATTTCTTCTGGTAATAATTCCTACAAAAATACCTGAATCATCAAGAACCGGAATAGAATCAGTCTGTAATTGTTCCATCATCCTGGATGCTATTAATAGTGAGGCAGATTTATTAATATTATCATCTATAGGTTCCATAATATCAGAAGCTAATAACCAATCCCAGGCAGTTTGATCTGTAATAGTTTCTCGCAACTGAGTAATTGTAATGCCACCAAGTAATTTTTTATCCGTACTGATGATAGGAATCAAGTTGAAATTACCTTTTGAAAAAACAGAATAAACATCGCGCAAAGTTGTTGATTCCAATACAGTTGGTGCATCAATCATCAGATTATCACCAACTTTATTTTTATTTAAAATATAATCAGTAGTAACATCTTTCTCAGTTTCTTTTGCAAAAGTAACAGATAATTTTACTAAAGGCGGTCCTATAATTTGTACAATAAAAGTAGTAGCAGTAACAACAAAAATTATTACATCACCTAAATTATATCCATCAATAACAGAAATATTATTGAGATGATGACTTGCCATAATAGACAGCCCAATTGCGACACCTCCTTGAGAAAAAAGGCTCAAACCAGTAAAATTCTGAACAATATGATGGGAATGGGAAATTTTTGCTCCAAACCATGCACCAAAATATTTGCCTATACTTCTAAAAATTACATAGGTGCCGATTATCAACCATATCCAGTTTGGAAGAGTACTTATTTGTAATCTGGCTCCCACTAATACAAAAAATAATATATAAATTGGAACAGAAAGATTTTTAATATATCCTGTAACTTCCCGACTTCGTTTTGGAGATTTATTTACAACCAGGATTCCTATAGCCATAGTAGCTAGAATTACATCAAGATTCAGTTGATTTACGATTCCAATAGCAAATAAGAGCAATCCAAAAGATGTTGCAGCAGAACTTTCATGATGATTCGATTTTCGCAGAATATAATGAATAATGTATCCAAAAAATATCCCAATTCCAATAGAACCAAATAGATTAAATAGTACATTTAGTAAAATTTTAATAGTAGAAATATCTGAGCCAGATAACATCTGGGCAATACCAGTTCCCAATCCATATAATGTCATTGCCAGAGCATCGTCAAGAGCAACAATAGCAATAACCGTTGTGGTCAAAATTCCAGCAGCCCGATATTCCTGCAACACGCTAAGTGTTGAAGCAGGATCAGTAGCAGAAGCAATTGCACCAAACACAATTCCACCAGCCAGAGCAATATTAAAATTGTTCGATGTAAAATATAGAAGAACTCCGGTAGAAAATCCTACCAGAATAAAGGCCAAAAGCCCTTCTGTAAGCAAAATAGCAGAAAATTGTTTACCATACTTTTTCAAATTAGAATATTTTATTTCGGAACCAACCAGAAATCCAATTATACCTAAAGCAAAAAAATTAAAGGGTGCAAGATTTATAATATCTTGAGTATTAATAATTTTCAAACCACTATTACCAACGATTATTCCAGTGATTATATATCCGATAACTTGTGGAATTTTCATTTTTTTGGCCACGAAAGCACTCAAAATTCCTCCAAAAATACTAATACCGAAAATTATTAAAATTCCATGGCTAATGTTCATAGATTTTCTCCTTTACTGAGAATTTCAATAACCTGTTTTGCATTTGTAGTATTTACTAATTGTTCCCGAATATCGGAATTTTTCATAAGTTTGGCGATTTTGGATAAAATTTTGATATATTGCAAATGCTGATCTCTAACTGCAATGATCAATATAACAATTTTTATTGGAATTTCATCAAGTGAAACATAATCTTTAATCTCATTTTTATTAATAGCAATGCTGATTTGCAAATCTTTAATATTATCGAGGCGAACATGGGGAACACCAATCCCCAACCCAATTCCTGTGCTCATAAGTTCTTCGCGCTTAAAAACTGCATCAGCTAATTCCTCACGATTAAGTATACCGGGTAGTTTATAAGATACATCAATCAATTTATTTAAAGTTTCTTCTTTGCTGTTTGTATCAAGAAATAGTATTCGTTCTTCACTTATTAAGGAAATCAGGGATTTATCTTGATTAGTAATATTTGTTGGTTTTGGAGATAATTTTTGATTCACCCAATTTTCTATTTCTGATCGCTGAAATCTCCAATTTGTTCCCAGTTTACCACCAGGTAATTTTCCTTTTGTTACCCAATCCTTCACTGTACGTTCAGATATTCTCAAGTAACTTGCTACTTCTTCTAAAGTCATTATTCTATTTTTATTCATTCCATTACCTCCAAAATTATTTAATTACGCGATGTTAATATTTTTTTCCATTAAATTCAAGAATTTTCCACTATTCTCCAAATCGAGTAATGTTTGCAAATAATTTAACACTTAAACCTAGACTGAAATCAGCAAAAAAATTAAAACAATTATGGAAAAATTAATGTAAAAATGATGAATTGAATTTTACAAAGCAAAATTGCAGGACTGTCTTTTATTTTAATGCTTCCAAGACAGCGATTGGATATTTTACATTCCCAAAAGGCATTGAAATCTGCACACCTGAAACTTTTGATCTGATCTGGCGAACTGCCTCTCTGGCAATTTCAATTCCTGTTTGACGGGCATCTTCTTTGGTTTTAGTCAGGCGCATTTTTTCCATAATCCAGTCAGGTACATCGGCTCCGGGAACTTCATTGTTCATAAATTCTGCATTTCTTAAACTAACTAATGGCCAGACACCGCCAATAATTGGTATTTTGGTACCTTTAATTCTATTTAGGAAATTATCCAGGATATTAATGTCAAAAACAGGTTGGGTTATTGCGTATTCTGCTCCGGCTTCTATCTTCATGTAAAATCTTTCAATTTCATTATCAAGGTCAATGGCTCCGGGATTAACTCCAACTCCCTTGAAGTATTTTGTTGGCTCACTAACCTGGTCACCGCTTAGGTCAATTCCCATATTCAGACGTTCGACTAAAGTAGTAAGCCCGATTGAATCGAGATCAAAAACAGCACTTGCATCTGGCAAGTCACCCATTTTTGGCGGGTCTCCGGTAACTAATAACAAATTTCTAATACCAATCTCATGAATTCCAATAAAATCAGACATCATACCGAGTAAATTTCTATCTCTACATGTATAATGAAGAACCGGTTCTATGCCAATTTTATCAATTATTAATTTTGCAAGAAATACCGCCCCCATTCTGGATAATGCTCTTGGACCATCAGGAATGTTTATAGCATCTACACCAAATTCTTTCAATTTTTTAACAGCTCTGAGAACTTTATCAGAATTAATTCCTCTTGGAGGCACAACTTCAACAGTTGTGACAAATTCTCCACTAATTAGTTTTCTGGCAAATTCGGATTTTGTTTTTGGATCAATTTCAGGCTTGATTATTTTAGTCTTTTTTATAGAATTTGAAAAAATTTTGCGTTTACCCGGAAATAGCGAACTGATTGTTCTGCGCATTGCTTTTATATGAACTGGCTGCGTACCACAGCAACCGCCTACTACCTTTGCTCCGGATTGGATAAAGCGCTTGGTATATTCAGCCAAATATTCTGATGAAGACAAATATATTTTTCGCCCTTCGACATTTTGAGGTATACCGGCATTAGGCATAACGGAAAAAGGTTTTGAAGTTTTGTTTACCATTCTTTTAAGAATTGCCAACATATCTTTGGGACCAATTGTACAATTGATTCCAATTACATCAGATTGACTATTATTAAGTTGCTCAGCTACTTTTTCACAAGGAATTCCATTGATTGTTTTTCCTTCTGCATCAATTGTCATTTGAGAAATAAGTGGTAAATCACAAATATCTCTGGTTGCCAGGATCGCTTGTAATAATTCAGCCAAATTTTGAAAAGTTTCCAGGATAATTATATCTGAGCCACCATCTACCAGAGCTTTGATTTGATCACGGAAATATTTTCTGATTTTATCGAGAAATTTTGTGTTGTTCGGTTTGATATTGATTCCCAAAGGTCCGACAGCTCCGGCTACCCAAATGTTATCACCTGCAACTTCACGGGCAAGTTCCACACCTTTTCGGTTGATCAATTCCAGTTTATCTGCCAAACCATATGCCTGTAGTTTTATTTCATTTGCGCCAAAAGTATTTGTTTCCAATACATCAGCACCAACATCAAAATATGATTGGTAAATTTCTTTTATTAAATCAGTTCTGGTTAAATTTAATTCGTCGTAGCAGGAATTTATAAAAATTCCATGAGAATATATTTCAGTACCCATTGCTCCGTCAAATAAAGCGATGTTTTCTTTAATATATTCAAGAAAGTTTTTTTTCTTCATTTTTTTCTGCTTCTATTTTTTAAATTTGCAAATATGTCCATTTATTAATATACAAAATTATTCGAAAAACAATTAGTGTTTATTTTTTGATTCAAAGTATAATCATTAATTATAATGATAATTCTTTCAATTTTTTTGAAACCCTGATTATTTGAATTTTCTTTTGGTGAAAATTTGTATTTTAAGGGAATTCTTGTATATTAAAAAAAAACTTTGACAATTTATAGTGAAATTACCGGAGTAAAATATGATAGAGAATTTAAGAAAAAAGAGCATTAAAAAATGTTTTGATGCTCGAAGTGAATTGGAAATTAAAAATAAAAATTATAGAGATTTTATAATAGGTTTTTTTAATTATTTTTTAGACCTTGATCTGGAAGCCGGAGATGCCAGCCAATTTCCCCCGCAAATTTATCAGACTGAAACATCAGCAATAATAAAAGCCAAAGAAAGTGGAATTATTGCCGGTTTAGATGAAATTGGTATTATCCTTGAATCCAAAAAAATATTATTTGAATCATATTTCCGAAATGGTGATACAGTTAATTCCGGAGATGTCATGCTGCGTATTTCCGGCAAAGCCAGCACTTTACTTGCATTAGAGCGCACTATTTTGAATGTTTTACAAAGATTGTGTGGTATTGCTACGATAACTGCGAAATATAGTGATAAAATTAAATCAGAATCCTGTTTTGTCGTAGGCACTCGCAAAACACTTTGGAGTAAACTTGACAAACGGGCAGTTCAATGTGGCGGTGGATTAACACATCGTCTGAATCTGGCAGATGCAGCTATGTTGAAAGAAAATCATTTATCTGCTTTGAAAAAATCAAACCATAAAAGTCCAATTCTTGAGGGAATCAGAGAAATACTTGCGAACCAGCCGAATTTGCGTTTTATTGAAGTCGAAGTTACTAGTGAAGAGGAATTTTGGCAGATTGTCAAAATTTATAATGCCCTGGAAACAAGAACATTTAAGGTAATAATGTTTGATCATTTTACACCTGAAAATATTTCAAAATTAATAGCAGATTTGAAACAAAAGGGATATTATGACAATATACTTTTTGAAGCTTCAGGAAATATAACTCTTGAAACAATTTCTGATTATGCTGATTGTGGAGTAGATGTTATATCTTCAGGTGCTCTTACTCATTCTGTTACTGGATTAGATTTAACTATGTTAATTGATAATATTTAAAAAGTCTTAGGTTTATAACATAATATTTTTATTCATTAGAAATTAGAGGTTGTTTAATGAAACCGATATATTTAGATCATAATGCATCAACTCCTTTAGATGAAGAAGTCATTCAGGCTATGACTCCATATTTAAAAGAAAGTTTTGGTAATCCATCAAGTTCCCATTATTATGGCAAACAAAGTAAAGTTGCAATAGAAAAAGCCCGTGGACAGGTAGCCGGATTAATTAATTGTAACAGTGATGAAATCATTTTTACAGGTGGTGGAAGTGAGTCCAATAACCTGGCAATTCGTGGAATAGCAGAATCTTTTGGGAAAGGGCATATTATTACCAGCTCTATCGAACATCCGGCGGTTCTCGAAGTTTGCAAATATTTAGAAGGTAAAAATTTCACAGTAAGCTATCTTCCGGTTGATAAATATGGAATTATTGATCCGAAATCTGTTGAAATGGCAATTACTGATGATACAATTCTTATTACAGTAATGCTTGCCAATAATGAAGTTGGTACGTTAGAACCAATCAAGGAAATCGGTGAAATAGCACGTAGGGAAAAAATAATTTTTCATACAGATGCTGCCCAGGCTGTGGGGAAAATTGATGTTGATGTTAATACTTTAAGTGTTGATTTGCTATCGATTGCCGGACACAAAATGAATGCTCCCAAGGGAGTTGGAGCTTTATATATTAAAAATGGAATAAAACTCCAGCCAATTATTTTTGGTGCGGAACATGAGAGGGGACTTCGACCGGGTACTGAAAATGTATTGGAAATTGTTGGACTTGGGGCGGCGGCTGAGATTTTTAAACGAAACAAAGATCAAATCATTTCAAAACAGTGGGATTTGAGTAATAGTTTTCTCAATGAAATTAAAACATCATTACCCAATGTTAAATTAAACGGCCACAAAGAAAAGAGACTTCCCAATACCTTAAATTTATTTTTCCCCGGAATCGATTCAAACAGCCTGCTTTCTGCCATACCGGAAATTGCAGCCTCTGCAGGTGCAGCCTGTCATTCTACCAGTATCACACCTTCACATGTTCTAAAAGCTATGGGGTTTGACACTGAACAGGCTCTGGGTAGTATCAGATTTTCCCTTGGCAGGACTACAACAGATAGGGAAATCAAAATTGCTGTAAAAAAAATTATTAAAACCGTTAAAAGTCTGACAAGTGTTAGTCATATTCGGGAAAGCATTTCAGAACACACAAATATCAAGTTAACTCAATATACTCATGGATTGGGCTGTGCATGTAAAATTCGTCCTCAAAATCTTGAGAAAATTCTCAAAAAAATAGCTTTGCCAAATTCTGATAGTCAACACCTGAGTTTTGATTCATCAGATGATGCAGCTGTTTATAAAGTTAATGATAAAATCGCTATAGTATCAACAGTTGATTTTTTTACACCAATTGTTGATGATCCCTATGATTTTGGACGAATAGCCGCAGCCAATTCTCTGAGTGATATTTATGCTATGGGAGCAAAACCGAGTTTTGCATTGAATATTGCTGCATTTCCGGAAAAACGTTTACCAATTGAAGTACTGGAAAATATTCTAAAAGGTGCTCAAAGTATTGCCAAAGAAGCAGGAATTCCAATCCTCGGTGGACATACGATAGAAGACAATGAACCAAAATTCGGATTGGCTGTAACCGGTATAATTGATCCTGCAAAAATTTTGAAAAATAACAGTCTTAGGGAGTCAGATGTATTAATATTGACAAAACCTCTTGGATTGGGTATTCTGACAACTGCCTTAAAACAGGAAATGTTAGATGAAAGAACGAGGAACAATATCATCTCAATTATGACTGAATTAAATGCAAAATCTGCTCAAATTATTTCCAGATATCCTGTTAGTGCATGTACTGATGTTACTGGTTTTGGATTGCTTGGCCATTTATCTGAAATGGTTAAATCAAACATGCTGGATGCTGAAATATCCTATTCTCAAATTCCAGTTATTCCAGAAACTGAAAGAATGATCAGTCTCGGAATTGTCCCCGGTGGCACAAAATCCAACATGGAGTTTGTAGAAAGCAATGTTATGTGGAATGATTCTATCCAGAAATACAAAAAAATCATATTGTGTGATTCTCAGACTTCCGGTGGATTATTGTTTTCTATTAATGAAAAATTTTCTGAAGAATTATTAGCAGAACTTCATAAAAACGATATTGAACAAGCTGGGATTATTGGAAAAATTATTCAAGGTGAAGGCAAAATAAAGGTTGGCATTTAAGCTTATAAATAATTAACATATCCTATGTCACGAGTACCAAAAGATTATAATAGAATAGCCAGAAAATTTACTTTAGCAGAATTGCAGAATGAATCCGAGGATGATGATTTTTTATCCCTTGATGATCTCTTTATTGGTGGCAGAGTTAGTCAGAAAACAAACTATCTGTTAGGTTTACTGAGTAACCAGGGAATTATGCTGGTTCTAAAACGTTTTAAAATTATTGAATTATTACATGAAATAGGATTAGATGATATTTCGGCTGAAATTGATACAACTGATCCACATACGCACAGATTATATATTTATTCCGGAATTGCACGTCCAAGTAATATTATTTGTGAACTTGTTCTTAAAAAAGGGCCCATTTTGGAGGTCAATAATTTTTCACCTTACTTATCCGAATGCAACCCAAATCTTTTGCATATAGAATGGTTATTATTACAAAACCCGCGTAAAAATTTTCCAAAAGATAAACCCAGATTGCCCGGGCAATCATATCCCGGATTAGGATTAGGCGCTCATTTGATGCAGCTATTAGTCTTCCTTGCAAAAAGACTTCAAATGGACGGTCTTAGTTGTATTCCCAGATTTTTTCATACTGCTTTTATGTTTACCAAAAAATTCAAATTTGTTGACCCTGCTAATCAGGCAATAATGGTTGGAATAAAAAAGAACCTGTTAAAAAAATATCATTTTCATACTGTTTCCTGGGCTGCGAATTTTGACTGTATTATTAATTCTGACACTAACCAAAAATTTTTTTGGAAACCCGGATACCTGATATTTCCAATGAATCGCAAGTTAATAAAATATTTTAACACAAAAGAATATCATAAACAATTATCCCATGAAATAAAGAACCGACATTTTCATCTTGATAAAAAACTATTGCTGGGAAATATTAAAAATCATAATATCACTCTTAAAGAAACAATTAATCCTGAATAATCATCTATTATTTTTATGAAAAATAAATTTTTAATTGCTCAAAATAATTACACATTATTACTTGGAAACGGAGAAAATCCCGGTACGGATATTATTAAACAATTAGCAGGTAATGCCGAGTATATTGCCTGTGTAGATGGTGGTGCAGTTCTTGCTAAAAATTTAAAAATTGTTCCAAATTTAATTATTGGTGATCTTGACTCGGTCAATGTAGAAACTCTTAACTATTTTCAAAAACATAATGTTAGTATTATAAAAATAAATTCCCAGGAGAATAATGATCTGGAAAAAGCTTTAAAATATATCATTAAATCAGGCTATAATAATCTTATTCTTGCTGGTTTTATGGGAAAAAGAGATTCCCAAAATTTAGCAACTCTTCAGGTTTGCAAAAAATATATAAATAGAGTTAATATTCAAATCTTTACTCCCTATTCTGATATTTATTTATTAAATAAAGGAAGTTATGAATTTTCAACTCATCCAAATCAAATAATTTCCTTAATTAGTTTCCCGAGAGTTTTCTCGATTACAACTAAAGGGTTAAAATATTTATTGGACAAAGAAAATTTATATGAAGGATCAAAAGGGATAAGTAATAAGGCATTGGCAAATTCAATAAGTATAAATTTTACAAGAGGTACCCTTCTCTTGATAATGGAGCACTCTTTTGGATGATTAGGAAATAGGGATGTTTAAAGACCAAGCGACTGATTTATTTTTTTTCCCTCATAGTAATCTTGCAAAAAAACAGAAAATTTGATTTAGGATATCGAGAATAAATGACAAATATTAAATTGTATGCTGCAGATTATTTCATTGTAATAAGTTATTTTGTTGGGATTATTCTGTTGGGATTCAAATATAGAAACAGCCATAAAGGAAATATCGAGAATTATCTTTTAGCAGGTCGCAGAATATCTTTGCCGGCTTTTACTGCTACCCTGGTGTCAACCTGGTATGGAGGAATTCTTGGAATTGGAGAATTTACTTATTTGTATGGAATTCTTAACTGGGTAACCCAAGCCTTGCCCTATTATATATTTGCTACAATATTTGCATTTTTCCTGGCTGGAAAAATCAGGAAATTAAAGCAATTTACAATTTCTGATATACTATATAATTCTTATGGAAAAAAAACCGGAACAGTTGGAAGTATTTTTGTATTAATTCTCGTTACTCCAGCTCCACATTTGCTAATGGTTAGTTTATTAATAAGTTCAATATTTCACATTCCCTTTATTTACGGGCTTTTGATTGCAGTTGTTTTTTCTACAAGTTATGTAATGTTTGGGGGTTTTAGATCAGTTGTTAAAACTGATATGTTGCAATTTTTGCTTATGTTTTTTGGATTTGGAATTTTATTATTTGTGCTTATTAAAAATTATGGTGCCTTTGATTTTTTACAATCCAATCTACCGAGAAATCATTATAGTATTACCGGTGGCCAGAGTATGCAATATATTTTTGTATGGGGATTTATTGCTCTTTGGACTTTTGTTGATCCGGGATTTTATCAACGCTGTTTTTCAGCAAAATCACCTTCAACCGCAAAATATGGGATTTTGTTGGCAGTATTTTTCTGGGTAATATTTGACATCTTAACAACAATGTCCGGTTTATATGCAAGAGCATTATTAAGTGATATTAATCCTGTTATGGCTTTTCCAAGATTGGGAGAAATGGTATTACCTCAAATCCTGCGAGGATTTTTTATAGTAGGATTACTTGCTACAATAATGTCAACTTTAGATTCAAATACTTTTTTATCTGCAGTGACATTTGGAAGAGATTTTGTGTGGCGGATAAAAAAATCAGGTAATGTTAACCTATTTACTCAGGTTGGATTAGTTGTTACAATAATAATTTCAATTATTATAATCTATCTTATACCGTCGGTTATAAAAATTTGGTACACTCTGGGAACATTATTTATTCCCGGGTTACTGTTCCCAATATTATCAAGTTTTACAAAAGGATATAAAATATCGTCAAAATCTTCATTGTTATGTCTGGTTTTAGCATTTCTGATTACTTTAATTTGGATGTTAATCGGTATATATTATGGTTCTTTTGAAGTCCCTCTTTATCCATTAAAGATACAACCATTTTTTGCAGGTCTATTTTTATCAGCTATTATATATATAATTGATATTTTTTTTCAATTAAAAAAAATCAATTATTGATTTAGTCGAATAATTTGAATAAATTTCTATGCTATTTGTAGGTTGGTTTTATTTAATCTGAAATTAAATAAAATTAAAAAAGTCAGTAAAATGAGATAAGATTTCCAATTATGCAAAGAACTATATGCAGGAAGAATTTGAAAAAAACAAAAAGTATTATTAAAATAAAATTTAAACACAATAATTGCACCTAATATATGGTGCTTTTTTTTTAACAATTGGAGGCTCAATGCTAAAACATCTTAGTGATTTAGTGAAATTACAGAAAATTGATACTAAATTATTAGAAATTAATGACAAAAAAGGAGATTTACCACAAAAGGTAAAATCACTTAAAGAAGAACTTGCAATATTAAAAAATAAATTGGAAAGAGATAAAGAACGTCTTAAAGAGATAGCCATTGAAAAGCATGAGTGTAATAATGATATTTTATCCTTTAAAGCTCAGTTGGAAAAATATCAGGATCAGTTATATTTGGTTACTTCAAATAAAGAATATGATGCATTAACTTCAGAAATTGATGTTTTGAAACAGAATATTGATAAGGCAGAATACACAATATTATCTTTAGACGAACAAGATGTCGAATTATCTGAAGCTGTTAAAGGAAACGAAATATCAGTTATAGAAAATGAAAAAGAATTATCTGTTAAAGATAAACAACTTCAGAAAAAAAATATTGAATCAAAAAATATTCAAGATAAATTACTAGTTGCTAAAGAAAAATTTCTTAACCATATTCCAAATAGATTTCTTAGGGAATACAAAAGGATTTTCAAAGCAAGAGATGGCTTGGCTATAGTCCCGATTCTCCAATTATATGATGAAAAAGTTGATAAGAAAGGAAATGTGGAATATATTCCGGCCCAGGTTTCCTGTGGAGGGTGTCACAAAATTGTACCACCCCAGAAAGTAATGGTTATTCGTTCCGGAACTAAATTACTTCGATGTGAATTTTGTGGCAGAGTTCTGTGTTGGGATCCGGAAGTAAGTGAATCAAAATATAATACGTTAGATGATGATATAATATAAAGTTGATCGAGTAGTCGCTCCGATTTTATATCGGGGAGGAAAGTCCGAACTCCGCAGGGAAGGGCGGTTCCTAACAGGAACAATCTTTGAAAAATTGATATGGAAAGTGCCACAGAAAATATACCGTCCCGATTTATCGGGATAAGGGTGAAAAGGTGTGTCCTGCAATTAAGCGGGATTAAAGTAAGAGCGCACCGTCCTTGATGGTGACATCAGGAGCATGGTAAACCCCGCCTGGAGCAAGATTAAGCAGGGAATATTGATATCCCGTCTATTATTCCCGGGTAGATCGCATAACATTGGTTGTGAAACATAATGTAGATAAATGGCTACTATCCGACTTTTGTCGGAAACAGAATTCGGCTTACAGATCAACTTTATAAAATTTAAAATTAAAGAAATGCAATTATGGCTTATTCATGGAAAATTAAAGAAGTAGATTTTAATGTTGCAAAACAACTTGCCAGAAATAGTCATGTACCTCTTGTTATTGCAATTACTTTAATAAATAAAAATATTACTTCTACTAAGCAAATTCAAAATTTTTTCTCACCAAATTTAGCTGACCTTTATGATCCTTTCCTAATTAAAGATATGGAAAAGGCTGTAGCCAGAATTGAAAAAGCTCTTGAATTTCAGGAAAATCTCACAATTTTTGGTGATTATGATGTTGATGGAACAACAGCTACATCTACTCTGGTGCTATATTTAACTGAAATCGGTCTTGACGTAAATTATTATATTCCTGATCGCGAACTTGAAGGATACGGACTTTCAAAAAAAGGGATTGATTTTGCCAATGCTACTGATTCTTCTTTAATAATAAGTTGTGATTGTGGTATTAGCGCGATTGATGAAGTCGAATATGCTAACCAATGTGGATTAGATGTAATCATCACTGATCATCATGAACCATCTGAAAATCTCCCAAATGCAATTGCTATTCTTGACCCCAAAAGGAAAGATGACACATATCCCTTTAAAGAACTTTGTGGAGCCGGAGTCGCTTATAAACTGTTGCAGGCTCTTCAAATTAAACTTGATTTGCCAAAAGAAATTCTACAAAAGCAACTAGACCTGGTTGCAATAGGAACAGCCGCCGATATTGTTCCTATTTTAGATGAAAACAGAATCATTGTATCTGAAGGGTTAAAGAAAATTCCCAATACAAATAAAATTGGTTTACATTCTTTATTAAAAAAATCAAATTTAAGTAATAGAGACATTACAGTCGTGAATATTGTCTTTGGAATAGCACCGCGAATAAATGCTGCTGGCAGATTAGGAGAAGCATCCAGCGCTGTAAAAATGATAATCTCTAATGATCCTGCTGAAGCCCAGGATCTGGCAAATTTTTTAGATAAATTGAATAGACGCAGGCAGCAGATTGAAAGAGGGAATATTAATGATGCGATTATGAAATATAACAACTCCAGTGATATTGAAAAAGATAAAATCATTATTTTGTCAGGGACAAACTGGCATCAGGGAGTAATTGGAATAGTCGCCTCCAAATTAAAAGAACAATACAATAAACCAGTTGTTCTTATATCATTTACTGATGGAATCGGGAAAGGTTCAGCCCGTAGTATTCCTGGATTTGATCTTTTTTCAGCATTATCAGAATGTTCGGAATTACTGGAGAATTTCGGTGGTCACAAAATGGCAGCAGGACTGACAATAAAGGAAGAAAATTATTCAGCATTTGTTGAAAAATTTAAAATGATATCCAATAAAAAAATTAACGAAAAGATGCTTTTACCACAGATTATGGTCGATTGTGAAATTTCATTTTTTGATATAAATTCCACCCTGATAAAATATTTAAACAAAATGGCGCCCTATGGTCCCGGTAATATGCGCCCTTTATATATATCAAGGAAAATATCTATTTCTGGAATGCCAAGAATTGTTGGTGGAAACCATTTAAAATTCAAAGCCTGTCAAAATAGAATTGCAATCAGTGCTATCGGATGGAACCTGGGAAAATACTTTGAGATGTTAATTAGTAACAAACCAATTGATATTGTTTTTGTTGTGGAAGAAAACTGTTGGAATGGATTAAAAGAAATTCAATTGAACATTAAAGATTTAAAATATTCAGAAAATAATTAATATTTTTACTTTGAAATTCTCTCAAATTTTATATAAAATTAATACAATTAATATTTAGGAATAATAATGAGATATTTTTCTAATAATAAAAAAAGCAAGGCTGGGAAAATTGAGAAGCAAAACATAAGAGGCTCAATTATTCTTACCTTTATTATTGTTTTAATAATAAGCCTGTTTTTTCCGAAGAACCGTTATAGTGAACATCATTACGAAATTGATGATATTGTTCAGGAAACGATCATTGCCCCTTTTGACTTTCCTGTTTTGAAAACTGATGAAAAATTGAAAGCTGACCGTGCTCTTGCAAAAAAAAGCGTGCCATATATTTTTAAGGAAGATGCT
This sequence comes from Fidelibacterota bacterium, assembly GCA_029939575.1. Taxonomy (GTDB): domain Bacteria; phylum Fidelibacterota; class UBA2242; order UBA2242; family JAOZSR01; genus JAOZSR01. The sequence goes on along the minus strand of JAOZSR010000023.1, from coordinate 19,306 downwards.
GGAATTGTTGATGAGCAAATTGAAAAACTTAATAAGTTTATTGCTGATATAACAAAACTGAATTCGGCAAAAAGGGAATACCTTAATTCAAACAGACAGCTTCAGTTGAACCAGTTTTCCAAGGAAAAAAATAAATACAAATCTTTAGCAACTACAGATTCGTCTATTTATTATTCGCTGCTAAATGACTTTATTAATAGTTCTGATTTTGATACAACTTCTAATCTGATGAAGGTTTTGACTTCTAACAATACAACAAGGTTTGACTACTACTCTTTATATTTATTTCCGGAATTGGAACAACTTCTCAGGAATATTTATGCTTATTCTGTTATTGACATCAAACGGGAAAATATTATTTCTGATAAAATTGCAATTCTGCAGGATGGCGAAGAACTGATAGAGAGCCCTGATCTGGTATTAACTCTTGAAGAAGCCTGGCGGAAATCCAAAACAACTCTTAGAGCAAAATTTCCAAAACAGACAGTTCATTTTATCAACTTTGGTAATGATATTATCATCAATTTTTTGAAACCAAACCTAATTTATCAAAAAAGTATTACAGAGAAAAGACAGGAAGAAAAGATAAATAAGGTTCCCCCCAGTTTTGGAATTGTTTTAGAAGATGAAAAAATTGTTGATGCAAATACCCGTGTAACTCCTGATATTTTTCAAAAATTATTTTCCTTATCCCAAAAAAGAGCCAGGGAAGCTAATATTAAAGGAGGAATCAGGAAAAGTCTACCGATTATTGGAAGTCCACTAATATTCCTGGGGCAATTTGCAATTGTAACAATAGTATTGTCATTTTTTGTCACCTTTCTTTTGGCATACCAGCAATCAATCCTTTATGATTTAAAAATGATAATTTTACTTGGATTAATTTTTATAATGCAATCAGGTCTGACATTTTTAATAGTTAATAAATTTGATTTATCAGAGTATGCTATTCCTATTGCAATATCGGCAATGACACTAACAATATTTTTTGATACACGAATTGCATTTACAGCTATAACCACTCTTAGCATTTTAATTGGAATCCAACTTGGTGGAAATATTTATTTTATTATAACCTCAATTTTTACAAGTTCTTTTGCAATATATTCAGTAAGAAAACTACGTAAAAGAAGTCAAATTTTTCAATCAATCATATTTATTGTATTAAGTTATCTTTTTAGTATAACGATTACTGAATTAATGCAATTTTCGAGTTTTGATGTTTTGAAGTATCATCTTTTTTTTGGATCTGTAAATGGGATAGTTTCACCATTTTTTGCCTATGGTTTCTTTGTGTTATTAGAATCAGCTTTTGGAATAACAACAGATTTAACACTTTTGGAACTGGCAGATTTTAACCATCCCGTATTAAAAAGATTATCCCGTGAGGCAACAGGAACATTTACCCATTGTGTTACAGTGGGTAACATGGCTGAGGCTGCATCCGATGCTATTGGTGCCAACTCGCTGTTAGCCAGGGTTGGCTCATATTATCATGATATTGGAAAATTAGTTAAACCTGAATATTTTGTTGAGAATCAATCCATTGGCAGTAATAAGCATGATAAACTCACTCCCAGTTTAAGTGCTTTGATTATCATTAAACATGTTAAAGAGGGATTACGTTTAGCTAAAGAATACAAACTTCCGGGTGCTATTGTTGACTTCATTACAACTCATCATGGCACAACTAAAATAGCATATTTTTATGATAAAGCCCTGCAACATGCAGATGATCATTCCAATATTAATGAATCTGATTTTGAATATCCCGGACCAAAACCCAGGACAAAGGAAACCGGAATAGTGATGATATGTGAAGCTATTGAAGCCGCAATTCGTTCTATAGACAAACCTACAATAAATAATATCAGTAAAATGATCGATAAAATTATAAGAGATCGGCTTATCAGTGGCCAACTCGATGATTGTCCTTTAACCTTATCTGATCTGGGGAAAATAAAAGGAACAACAAAAGGCAATACCGGAATTTTACCAATTATACAAAGTATTCACCATTTACGTGTTGAATATCCAAACCAGGATAAACATCAAAAAACAAAAGATAGAAACAAATAGCAATAAATTAAACTTATGAGTATAATCGAAATATCTAATCTTTATCCTGAAATTCAATTACTACGCCCTGCATGTGAAAAAATTTGTTTGGCTATTAGCAAGAGGGAAAAGCGTTCTATTCAGAATATCAATATTATTGTTAGTGATGATAAGACATTGAATAAAATGAAAATGGAATATTTTGGTGACGACGTTTTTACTGATACAATTAGTTTTAATTTTAATGAAGAAAATCAAGCGGTTGAGGGTGAGATTTATCTAAGTATAGATAGGATTAAAGAAAATTCTAAAAAATATGGAATTCCTTTTAAAATTGAATTAGCTAATATTATTATCCACAGTATTCTTCACCTTTTTGGCTATGAAGATGATAATATGGAAAATAAAAAACAGATGGAAGATCTGCAAAATTTCTATCTTGGAAGCCATAAAATATCCAGATTATTTAAAACAAATAACCTTTCGGTTCAATAATATATGAAAATAGAAAATATGAAAACAAAAGAAGCTAGTCAGGAACTGGCAAAATTGATAGAAATTGTGGCTATTCTTAGAAGTGCTGAGGGATGCGAGTGGGATAGAGCCCAAACACCAGAATCATTGATTCCCTATTTATTAGAAGAAGCCTATGAGGTTGTTGAATCAATTAACGAAAAAAATCCTCAAAAAATAAAAGATGAGTTGGGAGACCTTTTACTTCATATTGTTTTTCAGGCTACAATTGGCAATGAAAATGAATCCTTTCATTTGAAAGACTCAATTAAAAATATTAATAGTAAATTAATTCGCAGACATCCCCATGTATTTGGAGACACAAAAGTTAATGGAGTTGCTGACATAAGGAAAAATTGGGAAGAGATCAAGTTAAAGGAGGGGCGAGAATCATTATTGGAAGGCCTTCCAAAATCTTTTCCACCATTGTTATTAGCCAGGAGAATTCAGGAACGAGCAGCAGAGGTTGGCTTTGATTGGGATGACATAAATGATGTCTGGAACAAAATTCATGAAGAAACCGAGGAGTTAGCTGAAGCTGTCAATTCTAATAATATTAATGAAATTGAAAATGAATTTGGTGATTTATTATTTTCCATGGTAAACCTTTCCCGCTTTTTGAAAATTAATCCTGATCTTGCTTTGAAAAGAACTATAAATAAATTCACAAAACGTTTCCGTTTTATAGAAGAATATCTGAAGAATCAGAATCAAAATTTTAAAGATTTAACTCTCGCTGAACTTGATAAAATCTGGGATAAAGCCAAACATTTAGAAAAATAAACATCCATTATTATGATGTATAAGACGAATGGATTTTTGTTACATAAGATTATAATATTACTTCTTTTTAATTGTAAATGTCAACAACTAAATTTAAAATTTTCACGACGGAAAAAAAATGTTATTTTATGAAAAAATTACTTGACCGCTATCTGTATTCATTATAACTTAATTATGAAGTTAGTGCTTTTTTAAAATAGATTTACCCGCAATGTTGTGATGGTTAAAATTGGACCAACACTAATAAATAGGATACCTAACTCCAGGTTGCTAAAACATGCCTCCTTACGCGTGGAAGTTTGATCTACTTGGGCGGTAACCGCATTGGGCTTCACGGATCCAATATCGCCATTATGTATCATTGCGGGATTTTTTTTATTTGATTTCTATTTCAGGCAGGGGATAAAATTCGGTTTTAAACTTTTCAACTAAACTTTTTTCAATTTTTATATTTATAATAATATCTTCAGCACGATAATTCTGCTCAAATTCCAGTTCATATTTTCCAAAAAGACTCATAACATTAGAATAATATTTTTGTGGAGTTATAAGAGTTAATTCACTAATAGGTTTTTTTATTTTTATGCCACTTTCATCTAATACTTTGGCGGCAACACCACGATAAGCCCTGATCAATCCACCAACTCCTAATTTAATACCTCCAAAATAGCGAACAACCAGACATAGGGTGTTAATTAATTTTCGACCTTCAATGGCAGATAAAATCGGCGGGCCGGCAGAACCTCCAGGCTCTCCTGCATCAGAAGAATATCCCAGTATATTATTTGAATCAAAAACACGATAAGCCCAACAAACATGGTTAGCTTTTCGATATTTTATTTCCATATCAGCAATTATTGATTTTGCCTCATTTGCAGAATTAATTGGATAGCAAAAACCAATAAATTTTGACTTTTTAATTATTTCCAGGCATTCACCATTTTTTGCTACTTGTCTACTCATTATTTTATTTGATTAAAGTGAATTTAGCGTAGATATGTTCAGTTTCTGTTTCAATCCGGAGCAAATAAATTCCGGAACTCAAATATTTACCATTATTAAATACTATTTCTCGTGTAAAGTTTGGATTATGGTTGAGATATTTCTTTTTGAAAATTTCCTCACCAATAAGATCAAATATTGAAATCTTTAGCCAATCAGTTCTATCATCAAGATTAATATTCAATGAAATTTGTGAACTTTTTGTAGGATTTGGAAAAACTGAGACCAATTCTATCGGAATCCATGGTAATGGATTGTTTTTTAATTTCATAGAAAAAAACATAGCTGGTAATTGCTGGGAACTATTTGTAATAAATAGAATTAGAGTGTCTGAATTCTGAGTAAGACCGATATTTGCGCCATATTGAAGAGATAGTTCTTTGATTTGTGGAGATATCGCGTCACGATTTAATAAAGATTTAATCAATAAAGTATCTTTATATACCTCGTTTTTCTCTAATCCTATATATTGATTTTCAGAAAAATCCACCATTACCGGGATTGTAGAAAAAGGCTGGGCTGTTGAGGAGATATAGGTCGGATTGTTATAGGTGTATTTATTTCCTGTTGAAAATGTTAATAGGGGAAACTGTTCTGCATCTTCTGAAAGGGAAAATTCAGAATTATAACGTTTTCCGGTAAAATAACATAAACTGTAAAAATCCTGCCAATGTTCTAATAAACTGATATTTGTTTCATTTTCCACAACTTCAGACATGGCAATAAAGGCTGATTTTGTTTTAATTTTCTCCCAGATTTTAAGGAGAAGATTTTCCCCGTATCTATCAGTCAGATAGCGTAAAAATATTCCATGGCTGTACCAGTAACTATTTGACCATATTGACTTTAAGGGTGATTCCAAAAACCATCCTGTATATTGTACATAATCATCAACTTCAGGATAGCAAAATTCTTCAAACCAGGTTGAAGACCATTCCAGAAAATATTGGTCTCCCGATGAAACTCCAGCTAAATTATTACTTGGGAACCAATTATATCCTAGTTGAACCATATGAAAAAATTCATGGGCTACAGTCACATGTAAGGCATCAATTCCATGGGTAGTGTAAGAATTTTCGTCATAATTATTGTCTACTTCAAGAAAAGAAGTATAGTCATAGCGACGGGATGTTTCGTTTACTTCGTTTTCGGGATATGTCATAGCATAATATGATCCATTCCAATTAATAATATAAATATCAATTTCATTACCATCGATCCCGTCATTCGGCGGTGAGCTAAATCCAACAACATCAATTAGTAAATGATAGGCTTTTTCAGCTGCTAATCCGGCTTCATAAGCATAATCAGGCACATTTTTATCATTGGTAATAGTATTATCTATAGCATCATCTCCGGAAGTTGTAAAATGAATTTTGAAATGACCTTCCGGAGTAATATAAGTTTCAGGTAAATTTGGTCTTTGATAAGTGACTTTTCCCAATAATTTTTCCCGGTTTTCCGGATGGATCATAATTGATTTTATAGCCATGGAATTTCTGTGCTCAATACCGAATTCATTAAAATATTTATCTTGAAATTCCCGGTCTTTTATTGTTTCTTTAAAATTTTTGCCATATGCTAAATTCAGGAATAATATTACAATCCAAATAATCAGTGATTTGCAATATTTCATTTATTTTTCCTTGAATCTTAAAATCATTGGAACGCCTTCAAAATCATAATGGGAACGTAGTTGATTTTCTAAAAATCTCTTATAATCATCGGTCACTAATTTTGGATGATTACAAAAGAATCCGAAAACCGGCGGTGCGATTTTTAACTGAGTTACATATTTAATTTTTATATAGCTACCTTTTACTGCCGGTGGTGGAGTTTTGGTAATTACCTTTTGAAAAAAAATATTTAATTCTCTAGTGTTAATCTTCTGAACTCTTTTTTGATAAATACTTTTGGCTAAATCCAACAACTTAAAAATTCTTTGCTTGGTAAGGGCTGATATAAAAATAATGGGATAATGCTCAAGAGATTTATATTGCCAGACTAATTCTGCTTTATAATCCCGGACTGTATTCGTTTCCTTAGTTACCAGATCCCATTTATTAATGGCCAAAATCAAGCCTTTTTTTCTGGAAATGACATTGTTAATGATTATTTGATCCTGACGGGTTATTCCTTTTTCTCCGTCAATAACAACAATTGCTACATGACAACGCTCAAGGGCTTTTTCAGAACGAACAGAGCTGTAAAATTCTACACTACTACTTATTTTCCGTTTTTTTCGAATTCCAGCAGTGTCAATTATAGTTATTTTATCACCAAAATATTTTATATGTGAATCAATCGAATCCCTGGTTGTACCTGGAATATCAGTTACAATTACTTTTTCAAATCCCAGCAATGAATTTACCAAAGAAGATTTTCCCGCGTTTGGAATTCCCACAATTGCAACTTGTAAATTGTGTTCAATTTCTCTTTCTTCAGGTGGATTTGGAAGTTTTTCTAAAACAAGATCAAGCAGATCACCGATCCGTCTTCCATTTAAGGCTGAAATCAAAGCAGGTGTATCAAAGCCTAATTCATATAAATCATAGTTATCTTTTTCCATTTCAGCATTGTCATTTTTGTTTGCAGTAATGATTACATTTTTTCCGGAGTTCCGTAATAAGGAGGCAATTTCCATATCCATAGAGGTTAAAGATTCTCTTGAATCAACCAGGAATATTATTAGGTCTGCTTCTTCAACAGCCAGTCTAACCTGGGCTCTGATTGCTGTATCGATTTTTTCAGTACTCTCAGGAATAAAACCACCAGTATCAATCAGCATAAATTGGCGGCCTGACCAATTCACTATTTCATATACGCGATCTCTGGTAATGCCGGCTTCATGATGGATAATCGATTTTTTTTTCTGAATAATTCTGTTAAACAGGGTGGATTTTCCAACATTGGGGCGTCCAACAATTGCTACGACTGGGTCATATGATGACATTTTATATTATCTCCAAATAATTGTTATTAAAAACTTCTACAGGAGTAGAAAGTTCCTTTTGTATGTCTTCAGGTTTTAAATTATCTAACATAACTCCATTAGTATTAATGCATCTTGGAGGTAAAAATATTTTATCATAATCTATTGATTTAGATAGATTTTTTAAAATATCAGAACCAGTTAATAATCCCGAAACTGTAACACTTTTACCAAAAAAATTATTTTCTACTTCAAGGAGTTCAACAGACAAATTTTCTATTTTGTTTAAACTGGGCATTATATATTTTTCCAAGACTATTTTTCCGCTTGTACTTGTTACAAAAAGAATTCGCTTTTTTTGTGAAATCGATGTGGGGAATTCTTTTGCTTCTGTTAAAAACCGATCTATATCATCACGACATAATCCTATTCCGTTTTCTATTTGTTCAAAATCACCATAGTATTCAAAATTTGGAAAATCTTTGTCAGCCATTAGGAAAAATTCGTCAGCAATATTTACAAAGGGAGTATTATATATATTTTTATATTTAGCCTGCCATTCAATATCTTTTTTGATTAATTGCTTACTAAATTCAGGTGTTATATTTTCTATTTTGGGTAATCTTTTTCTATGTGAAGTTAAACCTACCGGAACAATTCCGACCGATCTTATGGAACTTTTGAATATGTATAAATCTGAAATAGTTTTTTCCAGGATGTGACCATCATTAACTCCCGGAATTAAAACCACCTGTGTATACAATTCAATTTTGTTTTTTGTCAGAAAGTCTAATTTAGAAAGTAAGTCATCATCTTCTTTATGGCGGAATATTTTTTTTCGCACCTCATTGTCAGTGGCATGAATGGAAATATAGAGTGGAGAAAGACGTTGGCTGGCAATACGTTCTAATTCCTTTTGTTTTATATCCGTTAGAGTAATAAAATTACCATACATAAAAGAATACCGATAATCCTCATCACAAAAGTAGATTGTCTTTCTCATTCCTTTTGGATTTTGTTTAATGAAGCAAAAAATACAGTTATTTTTACATGATTTTATATGCGGTGTTTCCAGGAATAAGCCAAGATTTTCATCATAGGATTTGTTTGTTTCAAAATTCAAATTATTGTCGTTTCGTTTGACAAGGATCTTTAAATTTTCTTCTGCCTGAAAAAACTGGTAGTCAAGAAAATCCTCAATATTATTGTCGTTAATTGATACCAGGATATCATCTTTTAAGATCCCAATTTCTTCGGCAAGACTGTATTTTTCTACTTCAACTACTTTAATCATATTATAAACTGTAATTCCAAATTATTGTTATGAAAACACATGACAAAATCAACCTTAAATTTAACACGGGAATCTGGTTTTTGAAACCTTTTTAAGTACCATATGCAAATCCTTTACAAATTAGATA
>JAOZSR010000023.1:0-10497 GCA_029939575.1 Fidelibacterota bacterium | reverse complement strand
TATATAATAGGTTATTTTATAAATTCGAGAAATAACTATTTTTTTTCTTAATTTCCCGATTTTTAATAAGGACCCATAATGCAAAAATCACAAGTGTTAAAATAGTGCTGAGAACGATACTAATGATTATTCTTATGATTGGAATATTTAGGAAAAATCTTTCATAAAAAGCCAAGGAAAATATTAATAAATAGCCAATATTTTTTGCTTTTTTAAAAAAGAAATATGAAATAATCAAAATCGGGATAAAAAATGAAGAATAAAGTATAATTTTGAATAAATATAAATCAGTAAGGCAGGAAAATATTATTGCCAGGCTCATAATGAATAATGCTATTTTTAATTTTTTTTGGCCGATAAAGATAAATACTACAAAAATACATACCAGTAATATTAAAAAGATGTTTGTATAATTCATAAAAAATTCCATAATCTTGGGAAGATAACTCTAATATTTTGAAAATAAAATACTAAAGGGAAAAAGATTTTATTGAAAATAAAAAACAAATTTCAATGTGAAGACAAATGATTTTTTGAAATAGAGTTATATACAAATGGATTGAAAGAGGTGATGAAATTTAGCCTGATAAATCATAGAATATTCAGTTCAATAAATTAGGAATTGAAAGTTGTAAAATGAAATCAAAATAATTATATTACTTAGTTAATAAATTGAGGAAATAAAAATGAGTATGATTACAGTATTAAAATCCAAAATTCACAGAGCAGTTGTTACTGAAACAGAATTGGATTATGAAGGAAGTATTACTATTGATAAAAATCTATTAGATAAAGTTAATATTTGTCCTTATGAAAAAGTACATATATATAATATTAATAATGGTGCGCGTTTCGAAACCTATGTCATTGTTGGCGAATCAGGCAAGAAGGATATATGTTTAAATGGTGCTGCAGCACGAATGGCACAAAAAGGGGATAGGGTTATTATTGTTTCTTATGCTCTGATTAAAGAGGAAAAGTCTCATAACTGGAAGCCGTCAATTATTACCTTAAATGAGCATAATAATCCACTTTAAACAAATAGATTTTGATAATAGAATAATTTTGTACACAATAAAAATATGGTATTGAATTTATTTACAGAAATTTAAATAAATTTATATTTTGAAAATTTATTTCTAAAGGATATTAATGGGAAAAACAATTAAAAATAGTTTCTTGCTGTTTTTCTCAATATTATTATTCTTTGGAATATTTTTAGTTGATGTAACTTTTTATCATGTGCCCTCCTTTATCAGTATTTATAGAATTGAGCGGGAATTATCTGTTTTTGTTGCATTTCTCCTGCTAATACCGGTTATTCAAATATATTATAAGGAAAAAAATTACACTTTTAAAGATAATCTGAAATTTATCGGATTTGGAATTATTCTTTTAATATCTTTTTTAGTCATTCCATTTATAGTAGCAAAAAAATATCTTGTTTTGTGGGATAATAATCCATTTTTGGCTGAATTTCCTTTTATTTGGAATTTAGTTTCTTCGTTTTGTGCTATATCATCGGGAACCATAATTATACTACTACTGTTTAATATTCAGAAATTAGTTTATTATCAACAAACAAGGTACACAAAAATCTTTTTTAAATTACTCCTGTTTTTTATATTTAGCATTGTTATTGGCTTCAATTTTTTCCAGAATCGATATGCCTTTCAACCATTATCAATTCCAGTACCTCAACTTAATATATATTCTATAACTATATTATCAATAATTAGTATTGTATTAGTTCTCAATACTTACAAAAATACCTGGTTGGATAGTCTAAATCAGAAAGAAAAAATTATTGCCTTTTTTTTTAGTTTAATTCTATTACCAATAATTATATATATTTATTTCTCCAGATTTATCACACCGGTTTATGCATATAGTATTTGTTTGAAAGGCTTTTCTTTAATTAGTTTGGGATATATTATTGTTTATATGCTATTTGGATTTATTGGTTTGCTTCTCCGATTGCCTACAGCCGGATATTATGACCGTGTTAATAAAGAGATTTCTAATTTTAGTGTTATCAGTCAATTAATCAATGAACAGCAAGATATTGATAAAGTTACGAATTCAATTGCCAGATTTGCTATAGAGGCAACCAATTCAGATATTTGTTGGTTGGAAACAATTGATAATTCAGATAAAGAGATGGAGATGAAAATCGTTTCCAGTGTAAATCTTCCTGATAAGATGATAACTAATTTCAATAATAAAGAAATCAATACAATAAGTAATATTGTTACTTCTCAAAAAATTCCTCTTTTAATAGATGATTCTTTAAAAGATGATCGTACAGTTTTGTTCAAAATTTTAGGTTTAAGTTTTCGCTCAATTTTGGCTGTTCCTTTGATAGAAAATAATAGGGTTGTAAGTATTTTTTGGATTGGAAAAAAGACTGCTTATGCTTTTAAAAATCGTGATATAAATACATTGAAAACATATCTTTTGCAAGTAAAAGTGGCTTATAAGAATCTTGAGTTAAAAAACTTTGAATTGGCAAAACTGAAGGAAGAACCTGGAATTACCAGTATCCAGAATCAGGGTAAATTGGATAAAATCTCAGGCAAATTACCTGTTATAAAAGGATATTCTTTAAAAATGCTTCAGTTTTCTCATAATTCATCAGTTTGGTGGAACTCTTTGCATAAATCAGATAATGAAATTGGAATTTTTTCATTGGAATTTGAGAATGATTATCCAGAAGATAAAGAGAATATATCTCGGTATAATGAAATATTAGTTAACTTATTAAAAGAGCAAAATCCTCCTGCAAATATAGTAGAAAAGGGGGAAGAATTATTTTCTGGAATTGGAAATAATGATATTAAGGATATCTTTTTTGGCATTTTGAATTTAGGGAAAAATCAATTCCAGGTGGCAACATCGGAAATGAATACTTTAATGCATTATGATTATTTTGAAAAAAGTTGGAATAGTTTCCAGGGTATTTTAGAAGCAAATATCAAATTAAATAAATCGGATAGTATAATATTTATAAATAAAAAAATCACTTCACAAAATAAATCTGATATTTATAGTATTTATAATAATTTGAAAGATAATAATTTAGATTTTATTTCAGATAAACTCAAAGAAGTATTTGCAAAAGAGCAAAATAAGGAAAAACTAATCATATTTTTATTGAAAAAGGAAAGATAAGGATGAAACAGAGAATTGACAAGCTAAGAGAGTTAATGAAAAAGAATGATTTATCTGCCTGGATTATTCCAAGTTCTGATCCTCATCAAAGTGAATATGTAGCGGAACGTTGGAAATCAAGGGAATGGATTTCGGGATTTTCAGGATCTGCCGGCACAGTTGTAATAACTTTGAATAAAGCAGGTTTATGGACCGATTCAAGATACTTTTTACAGGCTGAACACGAATTGTCAGGTTCCGGAATTGAATTATTTAAAATGGGTTTAGAAAATGTACCCACCTATGTTGATTGGCTTAAAGAGGAATTAACTGATGGCGATAAACTTGGATTTGATGGCGAAGTCTTGTCGGTTGCCGAAGTAAATACTTTGCAAAATGGATTTTCTACCAAAGATATTGAATTTGTTTATAATGCAGATTTGTTAGATAAAATCTGGGAAGACAGGCCAGAAATTCCAATGAGCCAGGCTTTTATTTTAGAAAAACAATTTTCCGGTGAAGGCCGGAAAAGTAAAATAAACAGGATTAGAGAAAAAATATTGGAATTTCATTGTCAGGCAACATTGATCTCGGCATTGGATGATATTGCCTGGACTTTTAATTTACGGGGAGCAGATATTGATTTTAATCCTGTTGTAATAAGCTATGCCTATATTTCTATTGATGAAGTTAGATTATTTATAAAAGAAGATAAACTCCCTGCCTCTGCCAGAAATATTTTAGAAAAAGAAGGAATAAAAATATTTGATTATTATGAAATTTTTAATTTTTTAGCAAAACTTAATAACCAGACAATTATTATTGATCCGGAAAAATTAAATCAAAAACTTTATGATTCTATTTCCAATAGTTGTGATATATTAACAAAACAAAATATTGCATTTCAACTAAAATGTGTTAAAAATAAAATTGAGTTAGATGGATTCAGAAATGCCCATATCCGTGATGGTGTTGCTATGGTTAAATGGTTGAAGTGGATGGAGGAGAATGTTGGCAAGATATCAATGTCAGAAATTAGTGTGAGCGATAAACTGGAAGAATTTCGTGAAGTTGGTGAAAATTATAAAGGATTAAGTTTCAGCACGATTGCCGGATACCAAGAACATGGTGCAATTGTTCATTATTCTGCAACGGAAGAAACAAATAAAGAAATCACTGCCAACGGTATATTACTCATGGATTCCGGGGCACAGTATTTAGACGGAACAACAGATATTACGAGGACAATTAGCCTTGGAAATTTGGATTCCGGGGAAAAAGAAGCATTTACTCTGGTTCTTAAAAGTCATATTAATCTGGCAAAGGCGATCTTTCCCAGAGGCTATTCAGGTGCACAAATTGACTCTTTAGCCCGAGTTGCATTATGGGAAAAAGGTTATAATTATGGTCATGGAACAGGTCATGGTGTGGGGCATTTTTTAAATGTTCATGAGGGTCCTCACCAAATCCGTCCAAATAATCATGTACCTCTAAAAATTGGAATGGTTACATCAAATGAGCCTGCTTTGTATTTTGAAGGGCAATATGGGATTAGGATAGAGAACCTGATAGTTACAGAAAAGAAGTTTGAAAATGAGTATGGTGAATTTTGGGGATTTGAGACAATAACTCTTTGCCCAATTGACCTGAAACTTATTAATAAATCAATGCTTAACAATGATGAACTTGTCTGGCTAAATAATTATCATCAAATTGTTTGTGAAAAGTTGATAAAATATCTCGACGAATCGGAAAAAAAATGGCTGCTTAATGCGACTAAACAAATTTAAAATGCTCATTTAAGTAAGAGAAATCTGTTAAAATGACTATAAACATAGAGAAAATATTATATTCCAGAATTGGATTGATAATTAAATATATTGCCCTCTTTTCATTAACACTATATTTATTAGCCTTGGATTTGAATTTTTTTATCACTTTATTATTAATTGTCGGCATAAATATTTTATTGGTTCAGATTGAATTTAGGAATCATTTATCCACAAGAATGTTCAAAATGATCAATGAAAAACGATATAGAGAAGCCATTCAATTAGGAACGACTAAAAATTTGGAAGAAATTGATTCTCGTGGAAAAATCGCTTTAATGATTGCTTATTATAAAGATGAAAATTTAACAGATGCATATCGCCTTTTAAAAATAATTGATGGAAAATCAAATTTGCCAAAAAAACTAAAGAAAACTCTTGATTACTGGAAAGTTAAGATAATATTTCAGGAAACTTATTTTTTGAATTGAATTGATTTTTAGTATAAGCCTGAGACCTGGTTTATATTACAACGGATCATGGTTAATAAAGGCCAAATAACTTTGTTATCAATTTTCTTTTATTAAATAAAACTATTAAATTCTTTTAAGTAAATAATATTTCCTGATTGTATTAATAGATGGGAGAATTGAAGAATGAGTGTTACTCTGGTAGATAATATAGCCTTAGCAATTATAATATATTTTGGATACAGGGGGTACAAAAAAGGATTAATCGCTGAATTATTTAAAATTTTTGGATTAGTCTTTGGTATTATTTTTTCTTTAAAAAATGTTGATTTAGTTAGCAGAATAGGGAGTTCTGTATCAAAACAAAATCCAATTATTACAAAAATGTTGGGCATTGGGATTTTGGTGTTAGGATCTATAATTCTTTTTTCAATTTTTGGGAAAATAATAAAGTCATTACTAAAAGATATTTTACGTGATTCTATTGATAAACCGGCTGGCATTGTTTTCGGAGCTGTAAAAGGAGTTGTTATTTTAAGCTCATTTTTACCCTTATTGGCTTATATTCCGGGTAATTCAGGATTTAGTAAAAATATTCAGGAATATTCTTATTTTTATAACAAATTTCACGGATTAACACCAAAAATTTTTGATTCAGTTGGAAAATATTTACCGGGAGAAGATGATTTTGATGAAATTTTATCAAACACTTTATCAGATTATTCCGGTATAAAAGGGTTTGATAATAAAACCATTGAGGCCTTGAGAAGTGGTGAGATCCAAAATAATGATTTGGATAAAATATATGAAAAATATAATAAAGTTGTTGGAACGCAAAATAAATCAAATAAAAATACCAATGATCTTTTTAAAAAGAGCAAAGACCCAATGAAAAATCTAAAGGATGCAACCAAGAATCCTTTGCAAAGTAAAGAAATTCAGGATCTTCTCAAAAAATATCAGAAAACAGGTAAAAAGTAATTTCATATTTCTCATTCAATATGCAAATAAGTTGCAAATTAGTATAATTATAATTTTAGGATAATAATGGAAAATCGAAAAAAGATATTATTAATTGATGATGAAGAAACAATGAGTGAGATCATTGTTGAGATGCTTGAAGATAATGATTATGATGTTTTATATGCTCAAAATGCTGAAAAATCTATAGAACTTGTCAAAGAATTTGGAACTGAAATTGGTCTTATCATATTAGATTTTAATTTGGCAGGGATAAAAGGATCAGATTTAATTATTAAAATTATTAATATTCAAAGCAAGTTTAATTTGATATTTATCTCGGGAAATCCGGAAAATGATAATATGAAAGAGACCAAAAAAATTAAAAATTATTATTTTTTACAAAAGCCATTTGACTTTGATCAGTTGTTAGAATTTGTAGAGCGAGCGTTATCCAATGAATTTTAAGAAAATAATGGGCAATGGATTTCAAAACAGATTTAGCTTGAAAAATAGGATATTTGCGTTATTTATAATATATACCTTTTCTTTATTCTTTTTTGTAATACTTATTGAATCATATATTTTCAAAGAAATTATTCTGCAATTTGAGGATTCTATATTAAATAATTATTTAACCGAACTTAGGACAGTTCAGAAGGATTTTGAGTCAAGAACAGATATTACTTTAGAAGAAATTAGCAGAGATACGATGCTGTTATCAGCTGTGCAAAATTTTGATTATAATAAAACAGAAGAAATTTTGGATAAGTATCAGGAGCAAAACAAATCCGGAGTACTTTATCTTTTTAATAAAGGATATGAATGGTGTTATGGTGAAGAATGGGAGTTGTTGGAAAAATATATTTCAAATATTGTTTCCAATGGAATGAACAATTTATCGGGTAATTTTTTTCTTAATCTCGAAAAACAGCCTTTTTTCCTTTCCTATATACCACTTTTTTCAAATGAAACCGGTCGTTATATTGGAGTTTTAATCTCATTAAAACCTGTTTTTTATCAAGAATTAATGGAAAGTGGAAAAAAGGTATATTCCTTTGCTACACCTGTTAATCCTGAATTTATTTTAACACATGAACCCGATAATGAAAATAGTAAAATAATTTTTGAAAAAATTAAAGCAATGATTTCTTTGAGAATGAGTGAAAGTATTATACGCTCAGGGAAACACGTGGCTGTTGGAATTTTAATTAATTATGATAATCTTTCCCAGGCTTCGTCTATTAATATTATTACCCATGAGCGGAAATTTTTTCAATTCTATAAGCAAAATATTTTTCTAATATTTTTAATCACGGTAATTGGTGTAAGTGTTGGAATTATGATAATTGGATTTTGGCTTTCTAAAAGTGTTGTGGAACCAATTTCAGATATTAGAAATAAAATAGCAAACATGGGTGAAAAGCCAACAGAGATTAGTTTAATTGAAAATAAATATCCTTTAGAGCTCGAAGAAATGGTAAATACTTTTAACAAAATGAGTTCTTCTTTAGCAAAACATGAGGAATATTTAAGAGAATTCAAAATAGTTGCTGACAATCTTGACCCCGGATTTTTTGGTCTGGATGATGATTTTCGGATTGTGATTTGCAATTCAAGTTTTATGAAAATTTTTGGCAAAGAAAATAAAAATAAATTAATCAACCAGCCAATATCGAAATTTTTTAAAATTGATTATAGTTATTTGAAAAAAGCCATAGAGGAAAAAGTCACTTTACCACCAATAGAAATATCTTTGTCTGAAAATCGTAAATATATAGTTCATAATATTAGACATGTTGATGAAGGAGAAAGATTACATCTAATTGGTAGTATTACTGATATAACTCAAATTATGCGAGATAAAGAAGCGCGAACATCTCTGGAACTTGAGTTAATAAAGAGTAATAAATTAGCTCAAATCGGGTATAGAGTAGAAGGAATTGTGCATAACATAAACTCACCTTTAAATTCTATTTTTGGTTTTGCCCAATTCCTTAAGCGATCAATTGGTGAAAATGATGATTTGGAAAAGATTCTAAGTAATGCCGGTTCTATTTCAAGAATGATGAAATCTCTTTTACAAAAAATCAAAGAAGATGATATTTCAATGAGAAGATTAGTTAATATTAACAGTGTTGTAAAGCAGGAATTGGAGCAATTAGAACATAATATTTATTTTAAACATCATATTACTCTGGAAACTGAATTTTGTAAAGAAAGTTGGGAAATAGATGCTGTTTTTGGTGATATTAGTCAATGTGTAACAAATATTTTGAATAATGCAGTTGATTCGATGAAGGAGAGTGACAACAAATATCTTTGGGTAAAGACGTTTTCCCGTGATAATTTGGTGGGTGTTGAGATTAGTGATACAGGTGAAGGAATCAAAGATGAAAACAGAGGAAAAATATTTGAGCCTTCTTTTACAACAAAAAAAGATAAAAAAGGCGGAGGTTTTGGTCTTGGCCTGGCTATTACTAAAAACATTGTAGAAAGATATTCCGGAAATATTGCAGTTGCTTCAAATCTTAATATGGGAACTACTTTTACTTTAACTTTTCCGATAATGAAAAATAGTGATAAACAAGATGAATAATTTCACCATGGATAAAACAAATAAAGGATAATTTTTGGACAATTTAAAGACAAAACATACAAAAGTACTGATTGTTGATGATGAAAAAGAGACGCGTGATATTTTTACCCGACAACTAAAAGATTTTTATGATCTTGATACTGCTGATTCTGCCATAGCGGCTGTGCAGAAACTTGAACAGCAGAATTTTCAAATTGTGTTTACTGATCTTGTAATGCCTAATGAAAATGGAATCCAATTATTAAAAAAAATAAAGTCGAGATGGCCTCATATTTCAGTTGTGGTAATTAGTGGAAAAGCAACTATTGGAATGGCTGTAGAGGCTATGAAACTTGGAGCAGAAGAATTAATTGAAAAACCAGTTGAAGACCTTGATCTGTTAAATATTGTTATCGAAAAAATTATGAAAACCAAATGGCAGAGTGATGAGATTAAACGCCTTAGGAAAAAACTTGATGATGGATTTAACAGGAAAAATATTATTGGGAAAAGTATCCAGATTCAGCAAATAATGGATAAAGTCAAAAAAGTTTCACCTTTAGATGCATCAGTCCTGATATCCGGGGAAACAGGTGTTGGGAAGGAAGTATTTGCCGATCTTATTTATAGAAACAGTAGTCGTTCAGAATATCCTTTTGTTGCAGTTAATTGTGGAAGTCTTCCTGAAAGTCTTCTGGAGAGTGCGTTATTCGGACATAAAAAAGGTGCTTTTACAGGAGCATTAAAAGATAAAATGGGATATTTTAAAGAAGCGGATGGAGGCACTCTGTTTCTTGATGAAATAACTGAAACAACTCCGGCTTTCCAGGTAAAATTGTTACGTGTACTTGAATCCGGTATAATTCGACACGTTGGAGATGATAAGGATGTTAGAGTAGATGTTCGTATTATTGCAGCCTCAAATAAAAATATTGAAGAAGAAGTAGAAAAAGGTGAATTTAGACAGGATTTATATTATAGATTGAATGTAATCAAATTAAATATTCCTCCTCTTAGAGAACGACATGAGGACATTAAATTGCTTGCCAAAACTTTTGTTGATGAATTTGCAGAGAAATATAAAAAAGGGGATTTGGCTATATCTGAACCTGCAATGGCAATTATCATCTCAAGTGAGTGGAAAGGGAACGTACGGGAATTAAAAAATGCTATGGAACATTCAGTGGCATTAGCAGAATATGATAAAATTTTACCAGAGGATTTACCTGAGAATATTTTTCAACAGAATTCTTTTCGTGATAAATCTGTAACACAATATTTTGATATTACTTTTTCTGACGCTAAAGATAAATTTGAAAAAAAATATATTGAACGATTAATGTTAAAATATAATGGTGATGTAACCAGTGTAGCCAAATTTTCCGGTATTCACAGACAAAATCTATATGAAAAATTTAAAAAACATGATTTAGATCCTGATAAGTATAGGGAAGATAACTAATTATGAATTATGAATTATGAATTATGAATGATGAATGATGAAGAAAAAATAGTTGAATAATAAAATGTGCTTTGCCGGTGCTGTTTGTTGAAACTTGAAGATTGAATA
>JAOZSR010000159.1 GCA_029939575.1 Fidelibacterota bacterium | reverse complement strand
TCCAAATTAGATAGTAAAGTTAAAATATATTATGGAGCTGCTGACACAGTAGTTGGATTAGCAGAAACAACTATTAAAGAACTGATAGAATTAAGTTTTGATTGATGATTTTTGGAATATTTATAGTTTAAAAGTATCTACACAAGTAGGAATTTTATAAACAGAGAAAAAACATTATTTTTTACAAAATATATGAAAACCATTGAAATAACAATTTTTTTTGTGTTTTTTAGTGTGTTTCGTTGGAAGAAAAATGTTGAGTAGGTATGAGTAAAGAATGAATTATTTAGGGAACCTCGAAAAATTAAACGCAGAGGTTTTTTCTTATTTAATTTATTTTCTCTGCGTTGAAATAATATTATTAATAGAGTTTTTAGAAGTGCCCTTTAGATGAATCTTAATTAATATAAAATGAAGTTTGGAAACCATTATGTATAAAGGTTAAAATATGAAAAGAAAAAGTTCAATATCAATGATTGTTATCTTAATGTTGCTTTTGGTGAGCAATGTAATAGCAAAAGATTTTTTCCCTGTCCCAAAAACTGAATTTGATCCAAGACATTACATTTGTTACAGAACTACAGGTGAAATGAAGATCGATGGTATTATTGATGAAGATGATTGGAACAATGCTGAATGGACAGAATATTTTGAAGATATAGAAGGTGATCTGAAGCCTGCTCCAACCTACAAAACCCATATAAAAATGTTGTGGGATGATGAATATTTATACTTTGCAGCTTACCTTGAAGAACCACATGTCTGGGCAAAATTAAAACAACGTGATACTGTGGTCTATTATGATAATGATTTTGAAATTTTCATGGATCCTGATGGTGATTGTCATGATTATTATGAATATGAAGTAAATGCCCTTAATACAGTTTGGGATTTACTCTTAACAAGACCTTATAGAGATGATGCTGTGGCAATATTCAATTGGGATATCAATGGCTTGAAATCAGCCACTTCGGTTGATGGAACTATCAATGATGCGTCTGATATTGATAAAGGTTGGTATGTGGAAGTTGCTATTCCCTGGGCTGTTTTAAAAGAATGTGCCAGAAGAGAAACTCCACCTTTGGATAAAGATCAATGGCGTATGGGATTTTCAAGAGTTGAATGGAAAATGGATATTGTAAATAATAATTACAAAAAAGCCATAAATCCAAAAACCGGAAAACATTATCCTGAAAATAACTGGATCTGGTCGCAACAGGGTTTGGTAGCAATGCATTATCCTGAAAGATGGGGAATTGTTCAATTTTCAGAAAAATCTGTTGAAGATAAATCAGCAAAATTTGTTGAAAAAGAAGAATATGTTGCAGCTAATTATCTGTATGAAATCTACTATTATCAAAAACAATATTTTATGGATAATAATAAGTTTACTACGAAAATCAAAAAAGTTATTGATAAGAATATTAAACTAAATGATTATGAATGGCCACCAAAGATTGAGATTACATCAAGAAGTTTCGACCTTATTTTAAAGGGAAAAAATGGTAATAAAAATCTGTCTGTCAATGAATTAGGTCGATTAACTAAATTTTAAAAGGGGATACTGTGAATTTAACATTTATAGATTGGGGAATTGTTGTCATTTTAATGGCAATTATGTCCAGTGGTATCATATTTGGTAAAAGTCAAATGAAAAGTGTTGCTGACTATTTATCAGCAAATCGTACAGCCGGAAGATACCTTGTCAGTGTTTCAGAAGGCATTGCAATGCTCGGCGCAATTTCAATTATTGCATTTTTCGAAATGTATTATCATTCTGGCTTTACTCTCATGTGGTGGGATCTGACCATGATATTTTTCATATTGATTGCATCGGCTTCTGGTTGGGTAATCTATCGGTTCAGGGAAACCAGATGTATGACTATGGCTCAGTTTTTTGAAATCAGGTATAGCAAGAAATTTAGAATATTTACAGGGATTCTGGCTTTTGTTTCAGGATTAATTAATTTTGGTATTTTTCCTGCTGTAGGTGCCAGGTTTTTTATAATATTTTGTGGCTTCCCGGAAAGTTTTCTCTTTTTAGGTATCACAATGTCAACCTACGCTTTGACCATGATTATTTTATTGACAATTTCTCTGATTTTTGTATTCTTAGGTGGACAAATCTCTGTCATTATTGGTGATTTTATTCAAGGTACTTTTGTCAACCTGATATTTGTAGTCATCGTTATTTTCCTACTATTCAAATTTGATTTTAATACAATTTACGAAGCTTTGAAAACTGCGCCTGAAGGTTCCTCTATGATCAATCCTTTCAAGACCAATAATGCCTCGGATTTTAATTTTTGGTTCTTCTTAATTGGTGTAATTGGCTTCTTTTACAACTCTTTATCATGGCAAGGTACACAAGCTTATAATAGTTCTGCTGAAAGTGCACATGAAGCGAAAATGGGAAGAGTGCTCTCTATCTGGCGACAAATTCCACAAAAGGTATTTTATGTAATTGTACCGGTTGTTGCCTATACAGTTATCAAACACCCTGATTTTCTGAATATTTCAAATGGTGTCAATGATATGTTAAACAACCTCCCAACAGATAAACTTCAAAGTCAGGCTACAGTACCCTTAGTGTTAACTAAAATATTACCTGTTGGTTTGATTGGAGCTTTTGCATCTGTTATGCTTGGTGCTTTTATCAGTACTCATGATACATATCTCCATTCCTGGGGCTCTATATTCATACAGGATGTAATTTTACCTTTCCGTAAAAAGAAATTGACCAACAAACAACATATTATGATTTTGAGACTTTCAACAGTTGGTGTTGCTATCTTCATTTTTCTTTTCAGTTTATTGTTCAAACAAACTGAATATATTGCAATGTTCATGGCTGCTACCGGAGCTATATTTGTTGGTGGTGCTGGTGCAGTAATTATCGGTGGATTATATTGGAAAAAAGGTACAACATTGGGTGCCTGGGCTGCACTTATCACAGGATCTGTAATTGCTACTTCTCAGGTAGTTATCAAGCAAATTAGTCCTGATTTTCCAATTAATGGTCAATGGATATGGTTAATTGCTATGGTGGGCGCTACATTGAGTTATGTCATTATTTCTCTTGTGCAAAATCGAGAAGTTAATCTTGATAAGATGCTTAATAGAGGCAAATATAAAATTATTGATGAATCTACAATTAAAACCAAAGGAAAAATCACTGGTTTTAAAAAATTATTGGGTGGAGAAGAATTTAGTAATCATGATAGAATGATTTATTTTGGAACATATACCTATATTTTTATCTGGTTGGCAACCTTTGTAGTGGGGACAATATATTATTTTACTGTTGGGTTAAATGATTTGCAATGGATGAAATTCTGGAAATTTTGGACCTATACAAATCTTATTTTAGCTATTATAGTTGTAGTCTGGTTTACTATTGGCGGACTTGGTGATTTGAAGAATATGTTCAAAAAATTAAATAATATTCAAAGAAATGAAGAAGATAATGGTGAGTATTAGAAAAGTTTAATCAACGTCGTAGAATTATGTTTACCAATATTCCGGCAAAATGTAAAATTCAGAATTTTACGATCTCTGGAGTATTGGTTGATGAATTTGAGGTTGAACACTCTGAAGCCAATTCTGATGCAATTTATAGTAATGGCAATACAACCCTGAGATGTTCTCTCTAGTGAATGTCTAGAGGTAGCTGCGGGATATTATCTCTACAAAGTCACATCTGGTGAGAAGATTGGAAAGTTTACTATCATCAGAATGACAGAAGAAAATGTAATTGACAATAAAGAATATGATTTTACTATTGGGATTCTTCCTCGCCTCCAGGCTCATCAGAATGACAGTATTAGAGGACTTTTGGTGATAGAATATAGGAAATTACATAGTAGGCTTCAGGCTTTTTGACCATTATGCAAGATGCAAATTATTACACTATTTTAACTAAACCGTATTATCTATTAAAAATCAATATAATAGATAAATAAATTTGTGAATGAGATATAAAAAATATAAAATAATTTGAATTGTCAATAATAAATTTTAATTTAGTGCAATAATTAACTAAAAGGGTTTAGGTTGTGGCAAAAGTAAGTATTAAGGACATTGCAAAAGAAGTTGGTGTAAGTAAATCACTGGTATCTATTGTTTTAAATAATCGTGGCGATGAATTAAGTATCAGTAAAGAAACTCAAAAAAAAGTACAAAAAGCAGCTAAGGATTTAAATTAACGACCAAATCAACTTGCCCGAAGTTTGCGACTTCAGAAATCAAATACAGTGGGAT
>JAOZSR010000081.1 GCA_029939575.1 Fidelibacterota bacterium | reverse complement strand
CTCACGGCAAATCATAAACTCGTGACAATTCAAAATTGATGACAAACGCTTAACTGGTTTTAAAATTTCCATTCACTACCGACTTCCCAAATCATTTCTCCTGCGTGTATCAATTTTTTGTTTCATAAAGAGATTTTACCCACGATAAATCACATAGAGCCAATAATGAAGGATTAATTTTTCTTTTCGAATTTTTTTGCCAGATCATTATCGATTACATAAATACAGACTTCACGAGCCCCAAGTTCTGTATAATTATATTTGTCTTTTAGATTTTTAATCAGAAAAGTTACATCGGTTCGAATTTTTTTATCGAAAGTTTTAAATTCTTCCTCATTAAAATGTTTTATGGCAAGTCGGAAGTTTTTATTTTTCAAAAAGGGTTCCAGCACTTTTTCTTTTAAATTATAAACATATTTTTTATACAGATTTTGGAATAATGTTGTTTCTTCAATTGGTTTATTATCTAATAATATTTCTTGTGTCAGGGTTATAGATGAATATTCTTCCTGAGTTTCTTTGCGAAATTGCTGGCGGAATTCTTTGTCTATTTTACTTCCATGAAACAGGTCTTCTATGGAAGAAAGATATGTTTCGGTAATTTCCAGTTTTTCATTTGTATAATTACAGAATTCAACAGTATCGGGATCAAAGTTTATGGCAAACAGGTAATTCATAAGATTTTTAGAAATTTGCTCTTCGTTATAATAATACAATGATTCTTTTACCTGCTGAAGAATATAATAATCATACATATGGACAAGGGAATCAAGCAAGCCTTCAGGAATTATTTTATTTAAATCCTTATGCACTTTTGTGAAAAAATTATAGACATCTAACATGCTGATGAGCTGATTATCTTTTTTATATTTTGATAAAAATTCATTAAATATTTTGATTGATTCCCGGCCAGAAAGTCCGGAATTACCTTCTTTGCTGGATTCTGCAATCACATTTTTTCGTCTCTGTGCAGTAAATCTTTTTAGATCCTTTGAGGAAAGCCAGGTGGGAATATAGCCGGAATAAATTTCCATTTTTAAAAGCTGTAGATTTTTATCACAATATAATGAATATGTTTCCGGATTTGGAATCCAGTCAAGCATTGCTTCGGATTTTTTGTTTAATCGGGTGGAAATTATAACTCTGGCGAAATTATGTAATACTTTTGGTAAAAAATAGTCGTCGATATATTTTCCAAACTGGTTGCGGTAAATATCAACTTCGGTTTTATGGTCTAAAATATAGGGAATATTTATATATTCTATTCTATCTGAAAAAGACTGAAAATTAGCAATATTTTTTTTATCTTCCGGATTCATAAGAGCCAGTAGGAGCGAACTGACATTTTCTTCTATATCTTCAATTTTATGTACACCTTCACTAATGATATTATGGAGTTCGATCAGTCTCTCAGTATTGTGACTTTTTATATCCATTAAAGTGTAAATACCATTATTGGTTTTCGCATATCTGGAAAAAATGTATTTAACCAGGTTGCTATCCTGGAGAAGGTCATTGATTTTTTTTTGAATAATATTATCACCGAGAACATTATTTTTAGGGCTTTTATCACCAGGATTGTAAACGCTAATTCCATTCCCAAGACGACGATTGAATTTTGATGGGCGGGCGTACAACATTTCCATAACTTTTATCGGACTATTACATTTATATAATAATGCCTCATAAAGTGAACAACAAAAAGTACAGGGAATGTCCTGAAAAATCCATTTGTATTCTCTATCTGTAAATATTTTATATTTAAGTTCATTATTCTCAAATAATTCATCAAGAAAAGAGCGGCGTTGTTCTTTTGGAATCATTAAAATCGGATGATCATGACTTGGACAAGGGATCTCAATAAATCTATCGATATAGGGATAACGTTTTTGATCTGTTAGGAATTCCTCTTCAAGTTTGGATAATGATAAACTTGAACTGGTTCCATTAGTATTTTTTTTAGTGGTTTTGTCCTGATTAACAATTTTATTGGCAATTGAGTCATACATCAAATCTGTAAAACTGCATAAATTTTTCCTATCAAGGCGCCAGACAATTTCATAGCGTAAACCTTTTTCTGTTTTAGTATATTCTTCGAATTTTTTAAGTAGATTATTCAGGAAAATACTTTTCCCACTACCTGGCGGACCTTCAAAAATATATATTTTATTTTGTTGAGTTCCAGTTTTCATTGCTTCGATTTGTTTCATGAGCCGATTGGCAAAAATTCGTCCGGCAAAAAATGGGTAGTCTGAATTTTCTACAAAAAGTTTATTACAATTGTAATGAACATAATGGATTGACTCCGGATCGTCCGGATATTCATCGCTACCTTCCCCGACATAATTTTTAATCATATCATGGAAAAGTTGGAAAATATTTCTAAGCAATTGTTCGGGATGTTTTTGGATTAATGTTAAAAAATCTTTATAGGTGAGTAACTCTAAATGTTTATTCTGCCATTTGTTCATTGTTAATGAACGAAGTGCTTTATTGATGTTAATATTTTTCTTAGGGTTGCTCATAAATTTTTTTAGTTAAACAGAGGTCTCATCCTGTATTTCTCTTGATTATTTTTTTATTTCTCATAGTGTAAATCACTCTCTGCCATTTTATTTCCTTTGATTCAGAATCCTGAGTTTGTAGTAAGGAAAAGGACTGTTGGTTTGTGGATGGTACAGAAATAACTTCATTGGTTTCTAAATGTACCGGGCCGCCCCATAAATATTCTATACCTATCAATGTATTTTCTATAAAATCAGTAATTAATGATTTTCCTTCAAAAATATGCTTCAGGTATAGTTCTGAATTTTTACTTCGATCTTTGTCAATAAAAATTTCCGGAGGGTGATAAAGAGTGTCTTTAATCATGTCTTTATAATCAACTAATTTTCGACTTTTTACATAATATTCCCATACCATTTTGACTTTATTTAGACGTTTTCCTGCAACAAAAAGATTGTATTTATTCATGAAATCCTGATCAAGAAAAAAGTCAATAAACATAGAATCACAGATATTTTCTCTAACCCTGAAAATTAACTCATTACCTTTGCCGGTTTTTTTGTTATAAGTATCACGTTCAATCTTTGAAGTGATTTTTTGAAATTCGAAGGAGTCCTGACCTTTATCAGATTTTTCTTTAATATGTTTAAAAAGTCGCATTCCAATTGCATAGGGATTTAAACCAACTCTTGAAATACTTGTTACTTTTGAATTAACAACAGAAAAAGAAATTTCATTTCCTATAATTCGTTCATCTTGTAAAAATAATTTTTCATGCCAGTAACTTGCCCAGCCTTCATTAAGTATTTTTGTCCGTATCTGGGGTTGGAAAAATATCGAAGTTGACCTGATCATCTTCAGAACTGATTTCATCCACTTATTACAATCTTTATTTAGAAATGGTGAGTACTCCATTAGATATTCCATCAAATCAAGATTGTTCTTTTTATTTTCTTTTTGAAATCTCTTAAAATGTGAATCAAATTCCGGATATTCTTTAAGAATTTCTGCAAAAAAAATATCTTCACCATGTTTTGGATTTTCTTTAAGATATTTATTATATTTATTTATTCTCTTCAAATATTCATTTGTTGTTAATTTTAATTCTGCTTGTAGGAATGAGTCAAAATAATAATCCAAGCGACTTGAAAAATATTTTTCCGGTGGGGATAACTTTTCTGAAAGATCACTAAAATATCCTACCAGATTATCAATAGAGCGGGCAAATTCGATAATATAATCAACCTGTATTCCATATTTTGATCTGAAGCGGTTAATCATACGTTTATCTGACAGAGCCCTGGCATTGAAATCATAATCCCATGTATGTCTAAAGTAAAGGTTATTCTGGAAAAAATCTATATGACCAATAACATGATAAAAAATCATGACATTTAGCCAATCCGGATTATTGTCGTTATAAAAAGAGATTGGTGGCCGGGTATTGATCACAGTTTCATAAGGATTTGATGGGTAAAGATCGTATTTTCCAATTTCTTTTAAAACCTCTACATCATGCACCCAATAATCATACATGGTTGGAATCATATTCTTTGGTGTCAACTCAAGTAAATCCCGATTAGTAACAATGTATTCCAGTGTTTCATCCTGGAATTTTAAACCGGCATCTTTGGCCCTCTCTTTACAGCCTTCCATTATTTTTTTTGTATGTTGATTTATTAATTCCATTATATATTTTTGTTCCTAATTATGAAATTATTTTTTTTATCCCTTTTATCAAACGCGCTTCATCGGCTTTTTGAGGTAATACATCGATTTTTAACAAATCAGGAAATTTTTGTAAATAATCAGATTTTTTGATGTATTTTTCTACTTCACTTTCTTGATTTGATCTCCATTCATTTTGGGCTATTGATATTCCAATCCGATTGGCATAATTCAACATTTCTTTTAATTCCGGTAAAGTGTCATTACCTTCAGTATCCCAATCATCGCCATCAGTTCCGTGAAAAATATAAATATTGTAATCATTATCAAGATTTTCATCTCTGATTATTTCATTTACCTTTTTGTAACCTGCAGCAACTCGCGTCCCGCCGGCAACCTGTGAATTGTAATAAGTATAAAAATCCGTTACTTCTTTTGCTTCTGTGTCATGTAAAATAAAGCGGGATTCTACCTGACCGGAGTATTGGTAAAGTAGCCAACTGTAAATCATAACATGCTGAGTTACAATCAGTTGAGTTGGATCCCCAGTCATGGAGGCAGAATAATCCCTGATAAAAAAGACAACAGCCTGAGATTCAAAGGATTTTTCCTTTGATAGAATACGATATATTTTGTCGTCAGGAGACAAAATTAAATTGGAAGGATCAATTTGTTTGTCTTTGGGAATATTATTTAAGGCTATATTGGTTTTTACAATTCTTTTTAAAGTAGCTTTTTTATCAAGAAGTTGGCCATATCGTTGCTGTTTATCAGTCAATTCATAAGAATATTTTGTGAGAGAACGTTTTTTACCTTTTTCTTTAAGATTGGGGAGTTCAAATTGCTCTGTAAGAATTTTTCCAAGGTCATAGGCATTAGACTCCAGTTCATGATTTTCACCATCACCCTGGCCTGCTCCCTGACCTTCTCCATTTTGAGATGGTTGAACTGGCTGTTCTCCAATTATTTCACCTTCTTCGCCATCGCCGGATCCACCGGATTCCGGGGCTTCTTCCTGTGGTGTTACTTTTCTATCATGATATAATTTTTCTTCAACTGTAGACGGTACAACAATTACTTTATTTTTCTTGTTTTTGCCGGGTTTAATTATTCTGCCGATTCGGATTTTTCTGGGAAATCCATCTCTTTCGCGCTGTTTATCTCTTTCTAAAAGGTCATCAAGTGAACGGAGTAGGGTGTAGTTATCTATTTTGGGTTTAAAAATATCATCCAGAGTTTCCAGATTAGAGTAGGGGAAAATATTCGATTGAGATGAGGGTGATTCAATTACCAGATGTGGTTCAGAATGTTCTGCTTCATATTTGAATTTTTTAATCTGCTCGGGATTTAAATTTTTAAGTAATAAAATTGAAGGTGATTTGTTTTGTTTTTTATTATTGGTTTCTAAATCCATCTTATTACCTGATTTGGTTTTTTCGTGGATCAATTTATAGAGT
Organism: Fidelibacterota bacterium; assembly: GCA_029939575.1. GTDB lineage: Bacteria > Fidelibacterota > UBA2242 > UBA2242 > JAOZSR01 > JAOZSR01. Next base: position 10,123 of record JAOZSR010000081.1, on the reverse strand, counting down.
TTCTATTACATTTCATCTTCTTGAGTACAAAAGTATTCAATTGTTTTTTGTGAACAGGTTGTACAATAATTTAATTTTCCTAACATAGTTTTTACCATGCGATTATATAATTTTTGATTTTCCTCATTGGTTCTGTTAGCAAGTGCTCCGATAAGGCTGCCCGCACCGGCAATATTTGATTTTAATCTGACATCGGTTATTGCTTTCACTAGTTCCAGATTATCCATAAAATCATAATCATGATCTATTGAAAGTTTTTGACCATATATTTTTCTAACCGAAGTTCTGAAATTATTTTTTTGCTCTTTAGTTTTCAAACCAAGTCGTTCTTCAACGCTTTCAATAAATCTTTCATCAATTTTCAATGCTTTGAGTTCTTTGGTTTGGGGATCACGGTATTTCCACATTTTGTCTGGCCCCAGGTTTTCTGCATCTATTCCAATTATCATATTTACATAATTCATGACATCTTTCCGGATTGCCAAAGGTTCATCCATATAAGCGTTAAAAATTTCAGTCATTATTCGTTCTCTATATAAACCCTTGGCGATTTTTAGGTCATCCATATATTTTGAACGATCGTTTTCATTAACCACATAGTCTAAAATTATTCGTTCCAAAGTTTTAAAAATATCATAAGCAAACATACATTTGCCTTCATTGGTATCAGAATTTTCAATCAATAGTTGGATAGCACGTCCCAGATTACGTTGGCCTAGTCCTTTTTGACCAAATCTTTTAGTAATATCCGGATTTTGGTTAAGTGTATCGATTACCTCGGTTAAGGTTTTTATACTTTTTTCACCGGCTACTTCGCCGGAAGCCAGTTTTAGGGTTTCTACCGGTGTCAGTTTTTCAGAGCGTGGTAACCTGGATAATACTATTGCTACAGAAGCAGCATAATTCAAATTTGGATCTTCATGAAGTGTTTGTCTGTCAAAAGATGTTTTAATATCGCTACCGAGAGCATATTTTGTCAGATCATTCTGTAACTTGTAATCAGTATTATGGGAAACATAACAAATTCGACATCTGTCAACAATCGGAGCTTCCTCTTTTTCTGCTAAAAATCGATTAAATTCCGAATTGTTGCTTGTTGCGATAATTAATGTATCCAGAGGCCATTTGAATCCGTCAAGTTCTATTTCCCGATTTTGAATTACTCCAAGATATACCTGGACAAGATCCTTTTTATTTTTATAAATTTCATCGGCAAAATGGATTCCGCCGCCTGCGACTCTTGCTAAAGCACCTCGTCTCAAATCAAATCTGTATGGATTATTTGTATCTACAATATGTAATAATCTTTGAATTGATTCCTCTCCAAGCAGATCGATTGATGAACTGGTGATTTTATCTTTAGCAGGGTATTTTCCGGTTATAGTTCCTAAACTTTGGGTAATTGGAACCTTGATAATATCGATGAATTTGAGCATTTCATTAATATCACCATTAGTAAAATTTCTGATAGTGTTTAGAATAAATTCACTACAGGCTCCTAAAGGACGATAGTTTTTCCAATAAATGTCCAGTTTTTTCTTACTAAATCCAACATTGTCGGCCAGGAATTTGCGATTTTGTTCCGGTTTTTCATATAAATTCATAGCCAAAATAAAAGGATCTTCATAAGTTTGAGATTCTATATAATTTATTTTTCCATAAGTTCCAAGTTTATCCAGGTTCTTAAAGACAAAAGTGTATCTTCGGTTTGCTTCGATAGATAAAAATTGGCGGTATTTTCTACATAGAAATTCTACGAAAAAGGTTTTCCCATTTCCCGGCTCCCCAACTAAAACAAAGGCCATCTCACGGGATGAGCCGCCTTCTGCTGCATCTTTAATGTAAGAGACCAAACTATTAATCTCATCATAAAGTCCTATAATATGTTTTTTATCTTCCCGGAATAGTTTGAAATTAAATTTTGTTTTCCCGTTTACAGTAACTTTATCGAACCCTTTTGCTAAAATCATCCTAATAACTGATTCGTAAACATTTTCAAAACATCTTTTACCGGTATTAACAGCAGTAAGATGTTGATGCAATGGATTGTTTTTTATATATGCCATATTATCACCTCATCCTTTCTACGGAATTAGTATATATTGTGTCTATTATAATATCGTGGTTATTTTTTTTTTCCGCAAGAATGAGTGACAATTTTTGAGATTTTTTTTCAGTTACTTATTTTTATAGTTTTTAACTTCCTGTTTATTGGCTCTTTGGATTAAAAGTAAGATCAGTTTTTAAATTTTTTACTTGTGATAAAAGGTCGTCAAAAATGCAAAATTTAAAAAAATATTTTTCATATTCCTCTTTCCAATCTGAAATATTTTTCAAATGAAGGATAGGCTTTTTGTTCGGATTTCCTTCTGTAAATATTTTCTTGATCTGGCTTTTGTCACAATCCTGAAGATGAATAGTATCAATATCCATCTTTTGATACTCCATAAATTGGTCAAAATTATTTGCTATAACTTCAATTCTTAAAGTTCCTCTGGATCTGCCAAGTTCTTCATTTATTTGATCCACAGATAATTGCATATTTCCGGTATAATTTGCGTATTCAGGAAAGATTAATATATTTTCAGAAAGACCTTTATAACTAACTTTACCACCTCCATTTTCAAAGGCTAATAAATCAATTGAGGAATATAAAGGGGTTAAATTGTGGCCTGATAATAAAATTTTTCCATATTGATTTAATAGTTCAGTGGCTTTTGTTGTTTCAGTAATAATTGCAGAAAGTCGTCCGGATATCCAGATAAGTAGGTTCCGTAACTTGAGGATGTTGGCTCCATTTCCTATAAATTCAAATATTTTTGTACCATCCTTGATTTTTTGACCATCTTCAATATTCCAGGTAATTTTTAACTGGTTATCCGGTTTCTCAAAAAAATAGTTAATAATATGTTTTCCGAAAAAAAATCCGTCCTGTTTTGAGATCAATTGTCCTGTAGCATGAAGTGGATATAAACTGATACTTTCTGTTGTAATATCTCCGGAATTAACCTCAGATTCAATCATCTTATCCAGGATTGTAATTATCTTTTCATTTTCCAATTTTCTATTACTCCACTTAATAATTATTTATTACGATGTTTTAGTGATTGGTTTGGGTTTTGTCGGGTATTTTTGCCCTGGTAGCCATGGAAATGGTTGGATTGCATTTTCCGTTTATTCATCATAGGCATTCTTTTTTTCTCAAATTTTAAGTTTTTCAGATTCAATTTTTGTTCATCTGTTAGAAGAGCCCGAAACTTCATTCTGTGGTCAATATTTTGTTTAAAAAGTTTACTTTGATAATCAGTTACTTTTTTAACAGCATCATCAATCTTTTTCTTTGACTCATCATTCATGATTAATTCTTCAAGTTCAATTTTTGCAATTTTTAATTCTGATTTTAATTTAATTACAGTTTTTTTATGGTCTAATTTAATATCTGTAATTTGTTCTTTTTGAGCATCAGACAGGTTCAAAATATGTTCTGGCGGATGATTTTTTTCGAAATAATCAATACCTGGTTGTGCCAAAATAATAGCTGGAATTAAAAGAGTTAGTGCGATAGATAATAATTTGTAAGTTTTCATTATAGCCTCCGATTTAATATGGTTTTTTTCTCATTGCTTTGTCTTGCATCGTTCTGCGGGATTTCATTTCGTTTATAAGATGTCCTCTAAAACGTTGTTCAAAAATCATATACTTGATTATTTGACCTGATGTTAAAATATCATTTAAAGACAGAATAAATTCTTCGTTCTTTTTAATAATTTGTATTTCGACTGAAGAAATATCATGGACGATTTTTTTGATTTCACCAGATTCAAATGAATAATTTTTATCTTCCCGAATTTGTTGATGAACTGTTTTTATTTTATCTTTTTGGCTGTTTTTTAATTCTTTAATTGAATTGTCATGCATTCGTAACTTAGGGAAAAATTTTTCTGATTGTTCCGGAGTGAGTTCCAGAAATTCGGTCATTTTCCAGATTCTCAGGTTTTCAAGTTGATCCCGTCGTAAGTCAAAATCCCTGTGGTTTTTCTCCTGTCCAAAAATAAAGGATACAGATATTAATAAAATTAATACTAATATGTATTTGAATTTCATATAACCTCCTGTTTATAGTTTATTTGTTTTAATATTTTGTATCATTTTACTGAATTCTTCATCATTCATTTCTGCCGTGCAAAAAGAATAATCTTCAACAAATGAAGTTTGCGGGTTTTGTAAAATATAAGATGACGCCTCACTAAAAAAATTATCTAATTCAGAACTGAAGTTGACTAAATTTGTATTTTTGCTCTGCACTTCATAAATATCATAATCGGAAAAATATCCAACATGTCCCAGTTCGAGTATTATTTCCATTTCTTCCTGTGAAATAAAATCTGAATTTGGAGATATTTTTTTATCAATTGGAATTATAAAAAAATAGAGTAACATCGCTATGGCGATTGATAGGGCTGGAATTGCAAATAATGATTGTTTCTTTTGTTTAATTGATTTTTCTAACTTTTTGTTAATATTTACAACAAGTTCCGCTTTATAATTTTCCGGTGGCGTTATTTTATTTGATATAAAACCAGAATGTAAATATTGCATTTCTTTTAAGACTAATTGGCAGTCAGAACAATCAGTTAAATGGTTTTTTATCTCGGACATAGATTTTTCTGATAAATCTTCTGTAATAAATAATGGTAATGAATTTTGGATAGTTTTACATGATTTCATAGGATACTTCCATTTTTGTTAAAATATCTCTTAAGTTTTTTACAGCATGTGAAAAATTTACTTTAGCTGAGTTTTCACTGATTTCCATAACAGCGCTAATCTCCTTAAAGGATAATTCCTGGAAAGATCTTAACAGGACTATCATATATTGTTTTGCTGGTAGATTACTAATTGCTTCCTGTAAAATTTTTGTTGATTCCCGGTCAATTGGTTTGTCATAATGTGCCTGTTCATTTCCAAGATTTTCAAGTCCGATAAAGGATCGTAATTTTATTTTCCGAATATGGTTAATTCCTGTATTTACTGCTATTCTGTAAAGCCATGTATAAAAGGAAGATTGACCCTGAAATTTGGAATAATTTTTATATGCTTTTATAAAAGTAATCTGTGTCAAATCATCAGCCTCTTCATGGTTACCAACCATTTTACGGAAAAGTGCATAGATCCTTGAATGATGGTCGATAACAAGTTTATTAAATTTTGTATGTAAGTTTTCATCACTATTTTTCACTAATTTTCCCTTTCACACCTACTTTGACAGGGTGATTTAAAAAAAGTTAAAATTAATGTTTGATAAAAAGTGATTTTTTTATTATAAAGACATTTAGTCATTTTAATTATTTTCACTTTTATATCAAAAAAAAACTAAAATTATTTTGTTATCAACTTTCAACTTTAATTCTTAAAATGAAATTTTTTATATTTATTAATTAATCCATTGGTCGAAGAATCATGTGTATTAATTTCAGAATTATCCATTAATTCGGGTAGAATTTTTTTAGCCAGTTGTTTCCCGAGTTCAACACCCCATTGATCAAAACTATAGATATTCCAAATTAAACCCTGGACGAAAATTTTGTGCTCATACATGGCAATCAGACTTCCAAGAGTTCGGGGAGTTAGTTTTTTGAAGAAAATGGAATTTGTCGGTCTGTTTCCATCAAAAATTTTATAAGGTAGCAGTTGTTTAATTTCGTCTTCGGATTTCCCGGATTTTTGGAGTTCTGTTTTGACTTCAGATTCTGTTTTTCCATTCATAAGTGCTTCAGTTTGGGCAAAGAAGTTTGAAAGCAATTTTGGATGGTGATCTCCACTTGGATTCTGGCTGATTGCCGGAGCCAAAAAATCGCAGGGTATCAATTTTGTACCCTGATGTATTAATTGATAAAAAGCATGCTGCCCATTAGTACCGGGTTCTCCCCAAATGATAGGACCTGTCTGATAAGTAACTTTTTGTCCATTTCTATCAACATTTTTACCATTACTTTCCATATCTCCCTGTTGAAAATAGGCTGCAAAGCGATGCATATATTGATCATAAGGCAGTATTGCCTGGGATTCGGCATTGAAAAAATTATTGTACCAGAGCCCAATTAATGCCAGGGTGATGGGGATATTATTTTCAAAAGAATTTTCTTTGAAATGATTATCCATAGCATGTGCTCCCTCGAGCAATTCTATAAAATTATCAAAACCAATTGTACAGGCGATGGAAAGTCCGATTGCCGACCATAAAGAATAACGTCCTCCAACCCAATCCCAGAAACGAAACATATTCTCAGCGGCGATTCCAAATTCTGTTACTGATTTTTCATTAGTCGATAAAGCAACGAAATGTTTTTTTATATACTCTTCATCGTTGGCATTTTCCAGAAACCAGGTTCTGGCAGTATTGGCATTTGTCATAGTTTCCTGGGTTGTAAAAGTTTTGGAAGCTATGATAAACAAGGTTGTTTCAGGATTTATTTTTTTTAATGTTTCAATAATATGAGTGCCATCAACATTTGAGACAAAATGGGTTTTAATATTATCGGACTGGTAACTTTTTAAAGCTTCAGTAACCATAACAGGACCTAAATCAGAGCCACCAATCCCAATATTTACAATGTCTGTAATGGATTTACCGGTATATCCTTTCCATTCTCCGGAAATAATAGAGTTAGAAAATTTTTCCATTTGTTTTAAGACAGAGTTGATATCATTCATAACATCGTCTCCATCAACAATAATTGGTGAATTTGAACGATTCCGTAAAGCAATATGAAGAACAGAGCGTTTTTCAGTAATGTTTATTATTTCCCCGGAAAACATTTTATTAATACCATCTTTAACACCAATCTCTTTTGCAAGATCATAAAGCAATTGCATTGTTTTTTCAGAGATTCTGTTTTTGGAAAAATCAATTAAAATATCTTCAAATTCAAGAGAAAATTTTCTAAACCTTTCCGGGTCTTTTTTAAAAAGGTCTTTCATATGAGTTGATTTAATATTTTTAAAATGTGCTTCCAGTTTTTTCCAGGATAATGTTTTTGTAGGGTTTATTTTATTTAGCATTTTTACTCCATTTTTTTTCATGTTTAAACAGATTTTTAGTGGATATTGGCATAAATTTTCACCCACATTAGCCATAAGTTACAAATAAATTGGGAATTTATCAGATTTCTGATTTTGTTTTATTTAATTCTAGCAAACTGTTTTCAATAGCCTTTAATATAACTTTACTACTCGCCGTAGCTCCTGTAATCACATCAACATCCAAAGATTGAGCAGAAATAACATTATCTATTATAACCTCAGCTTTTTTGCCTTTCCCGTTATTGTGTTCAATCAATTCAATTCTTTGAATGGTATGGTTTTTAACAACTACTTTTGTTTTTACACTGACAAATTCTAAATCGCAACTGCCAAAATATATTCCATCAGGAATTTTCCGGAGGTCAATATTTTCAATTTTTAGATCGTCAACCGCAGTTTTAAATTGTGCGAATTTAGCACAATTGGAAAATAAAAGAATAATTATAAAAAAAGATAATGTAGCCATTTTATACAGATTTTTTAATTTAGTAAATGAAGTCATTAGATTCTCCTGAAAAAAAAGATTATTTCATTTCCTTAGCAAATTTCTTAATGTTTTCTTCATTAATTTTAGAAACACTTTTTTCAAGTTTGGAAATTTTTTTAATTATAAATTTTTCTAAAAAATTCATTTTTTCAAATATAAATTCTCCGCCAAATAAGCCTTTTGCTACAGAATTTTTAAGCAATTCAGGGGGGAAATTCTTTTCAAGTTGCTCCTGTGCTTTTTTTTCATCCATACAACAAATGAAGAGGCCAAGTTTTTTTTCCTTTAAAAGTTCGATATTTTTTTGACAATATTTTTTTATTTTGGATTGAATTTTTCCTGCATGAATTGAACCTCCAATGATAATGGAATCAAATTCTAATATTTTGGGATTTGGGTCGTTTTTAAGGTTAAAAACCTTTACATTTTCTCCAATTTCTGTGGCTAATTTCTGACTACATTTTTCTGTTGTGCTGTGTTTTGATGAATAAAGAATTGCTGTATTCATGATTATTCCTTCCTGTGTAATTTTTTTAAATTTCTGAACTTTTGTCAACGTTGATTAGATCTTTTATTTTGGTATTTGGTTCATGGTATCGTCGATAAATATAGGTTAGTGTTGAATAAGTAAATATTTTATTAATAAAAGGTATTTTAGTTAAAGCAAAAAGAATATAATAGGATATAAAGATGACACAAAAATAATAAATCAGGTTGAATATATCCAGTTTCCAGAAGCTGATAGTTTTGATAGATTCAGGTAAGAATTTGCAGATTAACCGGAATAATCCGGTTGAAACCGGAAACATTGTCAACCAACCCAGATAAATTGCCCAGGGATGATTTACCTCAATTGCTCTTTGAGGACAATAGGCCATACAGCGCATGCAACTTTCACATTTATAAGTCCAAAAGGGACGTGGCTTACTTTTTCCTTTCATTTTAATTGCTCCGTTAGGACAATTATTTGCACAAATATTGCAACTATTACACTTATTATTGGCAAAGAAAATTTTTCCAAGGAAAAAACGACCAAAAAACATATAGCCGAATGAAATAGGTACTAAAGGAAGTCCCAATAGAAATTCATAAAAGTTGGTCCAGGTGAACCAATTTGTTTTACCGGAAATTAGTTTTTCACTGAAGTGATTTACTTTGCTATTTGTTCTTTTTATAATCGCATTGACATTTTTTGGATTTAACCCCGAATGGAGAGATATCCAGTTTGAAGGCATATTAAAACTATTTACTCCAATAACTTTATAACCTTTTATAAACAGGATTAAGGCTATCAGAAAAGTTGCTGAGCCACTCAAACCCGGGATATACACTTTTCCAAATTTTAGCGAGGCTTGGGTTGCTATGCAGGTTGCTTTTGTTGCTTTTCCAAAGGGAAGACTAAGGGTGAATTTTATGACAATCCAGGGAGCGCAGAATCCATGTGTCGGAAAAAGAATACATAATAAGGAGTTATCTCCCTCCTGAATAGTAGGTTTTAGTTTTTGGGTATCAATAGGGGAGATGCAGGCTTGTTTGCCTTTTTGCAGTGAATTTTTTTTTATCCACTTTGCTACCCGATAGGTGTTTCCGGTACCACTATGATAATAAATTTTAATTAAGTTTAAACTGTGTTTTCCGTCATTTTTCATACTAATCTTTCTGTATTTAGATAAAAATAATTATTACTGTTATAAAATAGAATTTTTTTTATATTTAATGAAAGGAAAAGTAGTGAAAAGTTAATGAATAAATCACAATTTAAATAAATATTGTAAATAATTAAGGAGAGTTTTATGTATAAGATAAATTTTTTTGTACCTGAATCTGATTTGGAAAAAGTTAAAGAGGCGATGTTTGACGCAGGTGCAGGGAAAATCGGTTTGTATGAAAAATGTTGCTGGCAGATCAAAGGCTTTGGTCAGTTTCTACCGATGAAAAACAGTAATCCGGTGATTGGTAAAATTGGCAAGATCGAAAAACTGGAAGAGTTCAAGGTAGAGATGGTCTGTAATGATAAAAACATCCAAAAAGTCGTTATGGCTCTAATAAAATCACATCCCTATGAAGAACCGGCTTATGATATAGTGAAAATGGTAAATTCCAGCGATTGGTAGAAATATTGAATCTAAAAATCCCACATGATAAAATTAATGCAAAGTTGAACTCAATTAAATATGCAAGTTAGATTTTTCTAACAGTAAATCACATTTTAAATTATTTTAATCTAATATTTCTATTTTTTTATCACGTATCATTTTTTTCAAAAAAATGATTACAAAACCAAAATTTGGACATAATCCTCTATAGATAATTATAAACATTCGCTATTTTTTTCCGTAAATTTACTCCCGTCTCCAACTTTTTCTAAAAATTTACCTAACAGAGCTGCCGCCAAAATAATTCCTGCAAATATTCCATATTGCATTGTTGGGATATCAAAGTTGAATGAAATTTTGGAGAACGATGTGTATAAAATTTGTAGCATTGCCCATGTAAAAAACGCCTAGAATATACATGCCTCTAGAGCGGTTTTTAACGGCATATTTTTTAAAT
>JAOZSR010000080.1 GCA_029939575.1 Fidelibacterota bacterium | reverse complement strand
GAGTTTTCTTCTCTGAAATTTTTGAATAAACTAACAGAATAATCTCCAAAATTTGTAAATGATCCTCCATGCCGCCCTACAACCGTGGCTGAAATATGTGGACCTTTTCCAGGCATTATTTTCCGAATATCTTTTAAATAAGCTTTCACAGCATCAGTACCTGTTGACTTGTGATAGCGAACCATTACCATTTCAAATTCAACATTCGATTCGAGAATTGGATTCAAAGATAGAATATCATTTACAAAATTATATTCTCCGGGTTCCGGATAGTTTGTTCCAAGCCATACAATCCGTATTTTGGGAATTATTGACGGATCTTTTTTAATTGCAAGCGCAATATTTGTCAATTTACCAACAGGAATCAGAACTAATTTTCTTTTATCCTGAGCATTAGCTCTTTCAATTATAAAATTGACAGCATCAGAACCATCAAATTCCGGTTTATTAACATTATCTTTTATTTCTTCATAATTGGCACTGGCGCCTTTAAAAATTTGTATCTTATTTTCCAAATCGCAAAGTTTGACAATTCGCTCAGCCTCTTCGTAATGTTTTTCAATCGCACCGCCGTTAGAGGTTCTATTTACAGTAATTCCTTCTACATCAAAAATCTGACTGTTGAATAGCATATAGGCAATTGCATGCTGATCATCCAGCTCATTATTTGCATCTGTATCGAGAAGAACTCTTATTTTATTTGACTTTGTGTTCTCGTTAGTAGATTTGTCAGTTGTACAACATGAAAAAATTACCAATATTGCACAAAGAAATAAGTTTAGTGCTTTCATCGTGTTTCCCCCTTTGTTCAATGGTTATTATTTTTGAAAAATCATTTTATTTGTTTTTTTATATTCCTGAGTACAAATGCGATACAAATATACACCCGAAGAAATGTTATCAGCTTCAAACCGAATGTTATAATCTCCTGCCTGTTTATTTGTATTAACTAAATTTGAGACAATACGACCATTTATATCAAGGATATCTATTTTAACATGTGAATGAATCGGCAAACTATAATGGATTGTTGTCGATGGATTAAAGGGATTTGGGTAATTTGATAGGGAATATTTTTTAGGTTGAGATTCATTCCTGAATCCCTTGTGATCATTAATCGAAGTTACTGTTAACAAGTCATTAATTTCAGATTCGTCTAAAGCCATGTTATAGATTCGAAGATCATCAATTATTCCTTTGAAGGCTTCTTCGCCGTCATAATTTCTTCCAATTACTAATTCTCCAATTTCCAGGTCAGGCACATCTGAACTTTGCAATGTTTTATCGAGTTCACCATCTAAATATACCTTTGCAATTTCCTGATCAGCGTCAAAGGTTGCAGCTACGTGATACCATCTATTTGCTGAAATGTTCGTATTGAAATCAGTTGATCCATCATCTCCCCATCGAAAATGAAATTTATTTCCGTTATCACTTTTCCATAATCCAAACCAGTTACCACCCCAACGATTATGTTCAATAATAGTCTGCCATCCACTGGTAATTGAATTTGGAATTTTCACCCATGCAGAAATTGTAAAACTTGTGTTACTGAAATCCGAACTTGAAGGAATAGTAACAAACTCCTGGTTACTATCAAATTTCAGAGCTTTGCCAATCTTACCGGTTACAAATTCCGGACTTCCGGAAATAATTCCATCATGTCCATAATCTGATGCATCCACAGCGTTATCCTCAAATGTCCAGTGACCTACAAGAAAGCCATCGATTTCACCTACTAAAATTTTTACTTTGTCTGAAAGACTTGTTTTATTTTCGTCATCAGTCACTCTCGCTGTCAACTGAATAATACCTTCTTCAGCATCTTCCAATATTATACTATATGGATCAGTAGTATCTTCACCAATTTTGGTTGAATTGGCAAAAAATTCTACTTTTGCTACTGAGCCATCGGTATCTGAAGCGTTGGCTTCAATTGTTATATCCGTGCCAGGATCAAATGACGCATTATTTTCAGGAGAAGTAATTTCCACCACCGGAATACCCTGGGGCAGTATGTCCATCAGGTCTTCAATAATCTGTTCAAGATTGTAGTTTGACATATTTTGAATCAAGTATGTTCTCCAGCCGGCTTGCATCGGGTAGGAATAACCGTTTGATAGACTTCCGCTTCCACTTGTACCCATATTAAAATAATTTGATAATCCCCGGACTCCGTATAATACTGCTATTTCATCCCAGCTCGAACGTCCTTCGAAACTGTTATTAAACCATTTATAAAAAGCCCAGCGTACAGGACTTTCTATCGGAGCCGTACTTAAATTTTCACCTGTGTAAATATCTCCGCCAGGCTGACTGATAACAATGGGAGTAGGCCAGTTTTTGAGAACATTTTCGGAAACATTTACCAAATTATGCATAACTAAATTAAAGCCGTCATTATTTATACCGGCCATTATAATCAATTCGACAACCTTTTGTTCGATCAATTCCGGTTCTGCGAGAAGCAAGTCGTTAAGATTATTTAAGAATCCGACACTGATTATTGTTACCGAACTGTCAGGCTGTTGTGATAAAATTTCTCTATAAACAGTCAAGGCGCTGTCTGCACTTGCCTTATCAATGTCATTGGGGAAATTATTATCTATATAATTCAGATAACTGGAATTGGAACTCCAGTCATTAACAAGATTTTCTTTATAAACTCCAATTGGTATGTCTCCATGTCCATACCAGGTGTTGATTGCATCAATACATCCTGCACCATTTGGATGTTCTTCGTTAAAACATACTGCCAGTATTTCTGCTTCTCCCATATCTGCCATGGCATGTAAAATTGCCAACGCACCGACATCATCTACATCAAGACACATGTCAGTCTCATAAATTACCTTTTTTACCTCTTTGTTTTCCTGGGAATAACCCATTGAAAATATAGATATGAAATAGAATAAACTGATGATTATATTGATCACTACTTTATTTTTCATATTATTTTTATATCCTTTAATATTTTAAAATTATTTAAATTAACATGTTTGCTTCTTGCTAAATTCGCACCGCTTACTGCTTTGATTTCCACATTAGAAATTGAATACGTAAACATTTGCGCCATTTTCCATGCTCCATTAACAGATGGATGAATGCCATTTGGGAAGAGATATTCTGCATCAGGTATATTGGTATAAAAATCAATTAGAGAAACCTCTGTAGTATTTTCATGTACCTGGTTAATTTCCGGAATGATTTTATTCACAATCACATTATTACGAATAGAATAATTATCATTGAAATAGGAGGGAGGATGACTAATCCCGTGCCCATCTATTATACTATTTTCCATACAAATTATACGAATCGGATCGGTTTGAGAAAAAAGGGAAGATGTAATAATCAAAAATATTATAAGAAAAATTTGTTTGAATCTCATATTACCAATCCTCTTTAATTATAAATCCTAATGCAATCATTCAAGAATTATTTTGTGCACCATAATCCATTCCATTTTTCTCTATATTCCTTGATTCAATTTATTAATGCAATCAACGAAGGGATAAACAATAATTCAGGATTTAGTTACTTCCATATTTTAACAAGTAACTGTCTCTTATTAAAATATGGATAATAATAGAATTTACTTTTTATAACACTTTGTAAAATAATCTTCTAGTAGAATGATTGTTGACAATTTAAAATTTATTCCTTTCTTAAATCGCCCGACCTTGTAGACCAGGTGTATTCTTATAAATTATCTCCTACTAAAATATATAACTAATTCCTATAACATTAGTATATCCCAAAATTCCAATATTACGATAAGCATAATCAATCTGAATGGCATTTCGCTGATTGGAATGTAATAAGATACCACCTCCAAAAGTCAGGCCAAATTGTGAGTTTTCCAAAAATATACTTCGATATCCACCACGGAGAAATAGTTTTGCAATTCCTGGAATACTTAGAGTATATTTTGCACCAAGATTTAGTGATTCATTATTGTTATTAGCATGAAGTGCGTCCACAGCGAGAGTCAATCGATGAATATTCGTTACAATTGGATTAACTGAAATACCAATTCGAAAAATTAATGGCAACTCCCATGAATCAGTTTTGTATTCTACCTGAATATCTTTATAATTCCCTGCTTCATCAGGAGAGATATCCACAGATCTTAACATGTCAAGTCCACCGTATTTCATGCGTGTTCCATAATTTGATAAACACATACCGATTCTCATTCCATCTTTTTTATCTGTTGGTGAAAAATAACCGGTATTGATGATAACACCAAAATCTGCAGCAAGAGCATTGGCATTTGAATGAAAAATAGAAGAATGAATATATTTTATTGTTGTACCAAAATTAAACCATGAGGTCAGACGTCGTCCATAAGAAAAATTGATAGCAAGATCGGCGGGACTATATTTCTCTCCGGTTCCTTCCTGTAATTCCATTGTTGTTACTTCCATTTCTCCATAATTAATCCCCAAAATAGAGGCGGCAAATGTTCCAAGAGAGGGTACAGCAATTCCAGCCGAAGCCATATAGGTTTGTGTTCCTACCAACCAGGGTTGATAGGCAAAAAATAGTTCATTTTTTGACATAGAGGCCAATCCGGCAGGATTCCAATATATGGATGATAGATTTTCTACTGTACTTACACAGGCCTCACCCATTGCTATACCTTTTGGATCAAAACCTAATTCTAAAAAATTGGAAGCCGTAGTCCCAACCCGGTTAGGTGAATTTTGTGCAGTAAGTATATTCACACAAAGCAACAAAGCAATTAATGCGAAAAATATAAGTTTGCGATATTTCATAAATTGTACTCCTTTAATAAATATTGAGATCAAGTTTATTACCAGTTAATTATTATTTAATTATTGAGAATTTACCGGTTTTTACTTCCCCGGTAATTTTAGATTTTAAATAATAAATATAAATACCTGGAGCTATTTCCAAATTATCTTTGGTAAGTAAATCCCAATGAACTAATCCGTTACTCGGTTCATTATCCACTTTGATTTCATCGATCAGGTAACCACTAATAGTAAAAATTTTAATATCACATTTTGCCGGAATATGGGTAAACATAATTCTTCTTCTCTGGTTTAAAAATATGTTTCGAAGAGCCGGCTCCATACTATTAGTCATTACATATGGATTTGGAACCACTTTAATTTGATCCAAATCCTCCTCATCTTTTTGCAATTCTACATCGGGTTCAAGAACAGTGATGAGAAACTCATCTGTTGTCAGAAAAGGACGTCTTCCGTCCACGCGATAAACATCTCCTGTTGCTGGTAATTCTGATTCAGAAGCAGCGTTACGGAAATTGAAATCGAATAAAGAAATGATCCATTTCATTTCATCGTCAACAATTTTAGAATATCCAACAATAACATCATCTTCGAGAAGGTCAAACTGGCCATTATTATTAGCATCATAAGCAATGAAATCAAGTTTTGTAGTATCTGTATTTGGAAATAATTTATTTTCGACATAAAGGTTCATTGCTGCATCAGGTAGTAACAATGTTTTACTAAATCCTGCTATACCTACGGCTTTAACTTTTGAAATATTTGTGGCATATGTTCCGGATTGACTATTATCCCCGAAGACAATGTCATATTGCCACGGAAATAAAATATATGCATTTTCTTTGACATTAGTTCGAATTGGAGCAATACCACCACCAACCCAACCACACATTAAAGTGTCATATTCAGGACCATATGCTGCTGAATCAACAATAGAAAATATTATACCATCAAAGGGATCTGACGAAATAGTGGGATTCAAATAATAGTAAGAATCCTGCAAACTATATATCATATTATCACCTGAATAATGATTTTCTGATTCTTCAAAAATCAATTCCCCTGTTGTTGCATTGGTTACTTTGAGACCAACATTTTTGCATCTAAGACTTAGGTCTGGAAAAAATTTATAAATCGCGATAGTATCAACCATAAAACTAAGTTTATATTCATTTCCAGGTATTAAACTCAAATCATTGAATACGCTGATATCCACAGTTCCATTACCTTTTATGTCACCATTGGGATATGTAATATCCAGATTGGGACTTGCATAATTAGTTGAAATTTGATGAGGTGTTACAATCTGCACGTTCTTACTTGTTCTTGTTATATTTTCCTCATCATCAACCAGGATGGATGATACGTTTTCAGCTGGAGCTATATTGGCATCAATCCCCGAAATACCACGGTCATAGGCTACAAGATAATAATAGTATGTTCTTCCATTCTGAACATCTTCATCAATATAATAATGCTGAATACCTGTGTTATTTCCGAGATAAAAAGCCTGGCCCTGGATCAGACCAAAATCAGTATAGCCATAATATTCATTATTTAAATCGCATTGGAACACAGGTACTTTTCCTGCTGGATTTCCAAAACCATCATACACTTTCTGTGCATCAGAAAATGACCGATCAGTTGACTTATATAATTTATAACCCTCGAAATCATTTTCACCTGCAAGAAGAGGTTCAGCAGTATAAAGTTCCGCTCTTCTATCCCAGGTCAATATAACTTTGCCATCTGCACCGGTAGCTTTTAGTGTAGGTACTTCCGGAGCCTTTGCAAAACGATAATCACTCTCATAGATCAACTGAACAATTCTTTTCTTTTCAATCAGTGAATAAGGTAAACCGCCGGAATTTAGATTAGCTACATTTTCGTATGATCCCATCATTGCACAAGAAACACGCTCTGTAGTGCCTTTTTCCAATGCAAATGAACCGGAACCAAATACAGGCGCCCAATCGCCGGGTGGACCTTCAAAATGTACTAAATGTCGTTGAGTTGCAAATATGTCATAAAGTTCCTTATCAAATTTTGGAGCAGGTGGATTGTTGAACGGCCATGGTATAAAATGAAAACTGGTCAGACCCAGCATATCGGTTTCTGTAATATCAGTGAAACCAAAATTTGGTTCTGCCCCGACACCTACCAATAAGTCAGGTTTATGGTTACATTCTGTTCCATCTATATCAGGTCCTTTATAATTCAGATCTTTAGGCCCCACACCGTCTAATCCAACATCATCTCCGGCATCTTCGGTACCATCATAAACACCATTTGCATTTGCATCATTTCCATCCCTCCAATCCTGATCTTCATCAGCATCCCAGTGTTCTTTAAGTTGGTCTTCTTTCATTCCATAATAATCTAAAAATTTTACTAAATCTGTAATACCATCATAAGCACCAACTTTATTTACGGCTTCATTATTCCGTTTTTCATCAGTCAAGCCATCATCATCATTATCTATACCATCGAAAGAAATACCCGGACTTTCCAAAAAGGCAACACCACTTATGCCGGGAATATATCCACCGGCGCCTATATTATTTGCATCCCAAATATAGGCCATATCAGATTCTTCAACAAAAGCACCCTTATCATCTGCGTCATCTCCAAAATTGAAAGCATTTCCTACTCCCATGTCGACAAAAAAGCCAAATGTGGTACGTGGTAAATTATAGTCAGAAACATTACTAATATTATATTCCCAAAAAATCACATCCTTGGTTTGGGGATTTTGCCATTGATATCCACGAACTTCGATACGTATGCCGAGACCTCCCCAGGGCATTCCTTTTTGAACTGTAACATTAGGATTCAGGTCTCCAATTTTTAGACCGGGTCTTGGATAGTATTTTATAGGATTGTCAGGTTGTAAATATTCTTGATCCTGGGCATCATTGGCCACAAAATAACATTCCTTCTGTGCATACTGTACACCTCGGCCAAATCGGCCGTTCCATTCACCGGGCCATTTTTTTTCAAATCCGCGCGAAGGCCAGCCGGCAGGTGGCCAGGATAATGGATCGTCACTTACAGCGGGAGTTTCACTTAACTCATTGCAATATCCCGGTACCGGATGAAGCCCCCATACAAGATCACCTGCCGGATTCTGATCCAGCATATCGTGATAATTCCATATTGTTTCCACATAATATAAGGAATCAAGATCATTTCTTGTTTGGATTTCAGTCTCATCAGTAACAGGTATAGTATCCTTTTCCAGGAAGACTTGAGCTCCAATAAGTACAGCCAAAAAATCGAATATTTGTAGAGCTTTTTCAGAATCCTTTGGCCATTTAGACCCATCTAATAAATATTTGTGTGCAATTTGAGTGTTATTGGTAAAACACATAAGCATTTGATTACCATCCATAACACCTACTCGCATTGCAGATCTGTCTCCTGCCGGATCTTCCGGCCCTTCATATTGTTGACCAGTCTGGGCAAAAATCTGAAACGAAACAATTAAATATAACAACGTTAAACTTGTTAATTTTAGTATTTTTCTATGCTTCAACATATCTTATCTCCTACAGGAATTATAATTAATATTTAAAACTGAAATACAAGGCCAATTTTGATTAACCGGGGGGAACTATACATTGTGGGATTTTGAATTATATCTTTATATTCAGAAAAATTACTACGATATGAAGCTTCATCTATTGGACGAATAATTGCAGTATATGCACGACCTGTGGTACTATTTACCCAATTCTCATTTAAACGGTCAAAAAGATTATATATTAGCATAGTAAATTTTACTTTTGTTTCCCCTAAACTCATTAGATTATAATGGGCTTGTAAATCAATATTAAATTTTGATGGACGACGTTCATTATTAGGTAACAAATTAATAAATCTTAACGGACTCTCTGTTATGGGCGACCAGGAATATGGCATTCCCGAATTAAATTTACACAAAACAGATGCGCCATAATTTTTAGTATTATATCCTGCTATCAGGTTGAATGTATGTCTTTGATCCCATCCGAGAGGTATCAATTTATTCACCGGATCCATATCACTTCCGGCTCTACTAAAAGCAAATTCCGGATTATCAGCGACTCCGCGGGTATATTGAAGTGAATAATTAGCATTCAAAGAAAACGGACCGGCAAGAAAATTATATTTAAATTCTAAACCCCTTACATTTCCATAATCCTTATTATCAAATAATCCAAAACGAATTTGGCTGTAAGTATAGATAATTTTGGAACTTAATAATTCATAAATATCCCGATAAAATACTGCAACTTCAAAATTCATGTTTTCTGTGAATTGTAGCCATAATCCACTTTCATAAGAAATTGTTTTTTGGGGTTTCAGTAAAGGATTTCCAACCATACCTAATTCAGTAATTCGAAAGCTATGATTTTGATAATAATAATTAAGAGGTGGAGTCTGTAAAAAATGTCCATAGGAGAATCTAAGCAATGCATATTTACCTAATTTATATGACAAACCAAATCGAGGACTAAAGTAATAGGTTGGTTTGACATCAGGGTATTTACTAATTCTTGATTGATCTTCAAAGTAATCCTGGTTCGCTGGATTTCTCCAATCTGTAGGATAAACAGTTTGGGGGTCAAAGTAGTCAAATCTAATTCCGATATTGACTACCATATCTTCAAATTCCATTTTATCCTGTAAAAAAGCTGCGAATTGAATGGGTTCTTTGGAATAAATATCTGAATATACTGTACTGTCTGCTCGGACTTCTGGCTCATAATTATAATAAGTGTATTCATTTGTAATTGAATCAATTGTGAACATTGCCTCTAAATCAGAGCCTTCATATTTGTTTCTAATATTACTCCACTGCTGATCTAGTTTTATTTTTCCCAGGTCTATTCCTGTTTTAATACTATGATTTTTATTTGCTTGCCAGGTCAAATCATATTTCAGTCCATACTTTTCTTCAGAACGGATGTTATGACCTTTTTGTTGTCCGCCGGTACTAAAATACTGACCTGTTATATTACTATACTGATCATGAACATAACGTGAATCAAGAGGATCTTTAAATACATAGTTCCCATGTTCATAATTGGTATAGGATAATTTAAAATCATAAAAAATTTTCCGGCTGAGCATATGATTTAAATGTAAGGCTAACATATTGGATTTATTATGACTGGTAGCAGTTCCATGTGGATTATAAGAATAACCATGATTATAATTATGATTATCACTTTTATTAAGAGTATAAATCAATGCGGTTTTTATACCGGAAAATGGTCTGGCGGTTAATTTCCCCATTAAATAAATATTTTCATTGCGATCCATATCAACATAGGAACCATCGCCATTTGCAGCGCTAATCCAATTACCGTCCGGATAACTACGAAAATCGCTATAATCATCTATATTAAAACGATTAATACCATTTAAATATCCTCTGTTTTTATAGAAACGGCCATCTAGAAGAAAGTTAAGATGATTTTTGATGACTGGACCTGAAAGATTAAATGTATAATCCTGAATCCTTATATCAGTATTTTTAATGCCTGGAAATATGTCGTCATGAGGAGTAATATAATTTCCCGTATTGATAGATGCAGATCCTTTCATTTTATTACCACCCTCTTTAGTAACTACATTTACTACACCGCTCATGGCGTTTCCATATTCAGCATTGAATGTGCCGGTAATTACTTCAATATCTTCAACTGCGTCAGGAGTTACCTCCACAATAGCATTTGTGTGATTAAATGATTCTGTTACCATAACTCCATCGATCATATAACTACTTTCATTGCTTCGACCACCTCTAAAATGTGAACCAACAATACCGGGCTGTAACTGAACAATTTGGTTAATACTCTCAACGGGAAGTATATCAATTTCATCTGCCGATATATTGCGGATCGAACTTGTTTGATCCTTCTTAATAGCTATTTTTTTTGCTGTTACAACAACTACTTCACCTTCAATTGCTTCTTGTGACAATTCGAAAATAATATCTGAAGTAGAATTCACATTAACACGGACATTTTGTACCATAGTTGTACTATATCCAATCATTGATGCAATTACATTATACATACCTGGACGCACATTAATGATAAAAAATTCTCCATCAGCATCTGCAGCCGCCCCCATTTTGGTTCCTTCTACAATGATATTGGTACCAACCATGGGCTTGCCAGTTTCCTTGTCAAAAACTTTTCCTGAAATTTTTCCAGTTGTTTGCGCAAATGCGCTATTAAGAAAAAATATCATAAGTAGCGTTAATATTGTAAAACAATTTTTCTTATTCATATGTTTCACCTTCATTGAATTGAATACTTTTTTAAAAAATCATTGGAGTTTAGATGAGTTAATATCTAAAACTTCCCAAGAGAAATTATATTTAGAATCGCTATAAAAGTCACATCCTTATTTTATATAATATTTTTGATTGAAAACCTTTATAATAATTTTCTAAATTTGTTAAAAAACACTTAAAATGAAAAAAATAGATTTTAATTACATCATTAGTTACAAAAACGGTTTTTTAAATAATAATCGACAATTAAGAATTTGCATTCATCTCCTTTCAGTAAAAAAAAGCTAACAGATTATCTAATAGTATTAGTTTTTTTAATATCCCTTTATTAAAATTTTACACTTAAACCTATTATATTGGTATAGCCCAATATTCCAATATTACGGTAGGCATAATCAATCTGAATTGCATTTTGACTACCGGAATACAACAAGATACCGGCTCCGAGAGTAGGGCCAAATTCAGAATTCACTAAAAATAAACCCCGGTATCCTGCACGAAGAAATATTTGTGCAACACCTGGCATGCTAAATGTATAATTAGTACCCAAATTCACTGATTCATTATTATTGTTTGGATGAAGTGCATTTATTTCAAGAGTCAGGCGATGGTTTGTTGTAACAATCGGATTAATTGCAATTCCTATTCGAAAAATTAAGGGCAATTCCCAGGAGTCTGTCTGGTATTCAACTTTTACGTCTTTATAATTACCCGCCTCGTCAGGGGAAATATCCACGGATTCCATCAAATCAAGACCTCTGTATTGCATTCGTGTTCCGTAATTTGACATACTCATCCCAATTTTTAAGCCGTGTTTCATATTATGTGTCGGCGAGAAAAAACCGGTATTAATGATGACTCCCAAATCTGCTGCAAGAGCATTGGCGCTTGAATGAAAAATGGAAGAATTAATATATTTCAGAGTCGCACCAAATCCAAACCAAGATGTCAAACTCTTACCATAAGAAAAGTTGATTGCCAAATCCATAGGAGAAAAATCTTCACCGGTACCTTCCTGTAGATCCAATGTTGTTACTTCCATTTCTCCGTAATTAATTCCCAGAACACTGATGGCAAATGTTCCAAGAGAAGGCGAAACTAATCCTGCTGCAGTTATAAATGTTTGGGTACCTACCAGCCAGGGTTGATATGCAAAAAATACTTCATTGCGAGACATAAATGACAATCCGGCCGGATTCCAATATATTGCGGATAAATTATCCACATTACTTACACAGGCATCTCCCATTGCTAAGCCTTTGGGATCAAAACCTAACTCTAAAAAGTTTGCTGCTGTTGTTCCGACTCTCCTTGGTGATGGTTGAGCCATGAGCATAACAGCATTATTGGCCAATAAAATAAGTAAGGCGAATAACAATAGTTTATTATATTTCATGAATTTCACTCCTTTCAAATGATATAGATATCTATATCAAGATGATAAAAATATCGGACAATAAATCTCATTTAATCACCGCAAATTTTCCCATTTTTTCTTTACCTGTTTTTTGGGATTTTATATGATAAAAATAAACGCCGGCAGCGATTTCTAAACCTTCATTAGTCAATAAATCCCAATGGACAATGCCATTACTCGGTTCATTATTTACATCGATTTCATCTATTAAGTAACCACTGGTAGTAAAAATTTTTATTTCACACTGGGCAGGAATATGAGTGAACATGATACGACGTCTCTGATTCAGGAAGATAGTTCGAAGTGAAGGTTCCATCATATTGGTGACGATATATGGATTCGGAACGACTTTTATTTTATCTAAATCTTCTGCATTTTTTTTCATATCCTCACTGGGTTCAAGTACTTTAATGATGAATTCATCTGTTGCAACAAAAGGTCGTTTACTATTAACCTTATAAACATCTCCGGGTGCAGGCAAATCATCTTCGGAATTAGCGTGTCTAAAATTGAAAGTTGCAATTGTTAACTGCCATTTCATTACATCCTTATCTATGCTTGAATAGCCAATGAGCACATCATCTTCAAGGATATCAAACACACCGTTCTCATTCGCATCATAGGCGAGTATGTCGAGTAAATAAGGTACTCCTAATGAATCCTGAAATTGCCTGTTTTCCACATAGAAGTCAAACGTTTGTCCTGTCAAAAGGAGTGATTTATCAAAATCACCGGAAGCGATGCCCGGTGCTTTACGGATCTTTGAAATATCTGTAGCCATTGTGGTGTAGGTAATATCACCAGATGTAAATATTATATCAGTTTCCCACGGGAATAGCTTATATGCGTCTTCATCAAGTGTGAATTGCATTGAATCGGAAGAAGCGGTAATCCAACCTGATGTCTCCGAATCATATTCAGCTCCTTTTGATGGTACATTAGACCACTCAATTTTTATCCCCTCGAATGGATCAAGTGAGATATTGGACTTCATATAGGAGAATTTTTGGCCTATATCATAAATAACATGCCCTCCCCAATTGTCTTCGGGCGTTTCCTGAAATATAATTTTATTTGAATCAGTCACATCACAAACTGTAAAACCTACATTGCGATATACATAACCCATACCGGGAACTTTTCTGAAAACTGTGACTGTATCTATAAGAAAGCTAAGTTTGTATTCATTACCTTCTTTAAGGTCCTCAGAAATAAGCGTCTTAAAAGAGATTGTGCCAGTCCCCGCTATGTCTCCATTAGGAGTTGTTACCTCTATATTTGGTGATACATAATCAGATGCATATTGACGAGGTGTTACAATTTGTACATTCGGACTGGTCCAGGTAACATTTTCATCCTCATCAACTATAATTGATGGAACATTTTCTGCAGGTGCGATATTCGCATTGATACCCGAAATGCCGTGGTCATATGCAACAAGATAATAATAGTAAGTCCTGCCGTTTTGAACATTTTCATCTACGTAATGATGTTGGATTTCTGTATTATAGCCAAGAAAATAAGATTCACCTTGAATTAACCCGTAATCAGTAAATCCATAATAATCATTTTTTAAATCGCATTGAAAGATAGGCACTTTCCCTGAGGGGTTACCAAAACCATCGTGAACTCTCGCTGCGTCTGCAAAGAATCGATCTGTGGATTTATAAAGTTTATATCCTTCAAAATCGTTTTCGCCACCAAGCAGTGGCTCACGCGTATATTTTTCAGCGTTATCATTCCATGTTAACACAATCTTCCCATCTTGTGCAGATGCATAAAGTGTTGGCATTACAGGAGGTTGAGCAAAACGATAATCACTTTCATATATTAATTGAACAATTCTTTTTTTCTCGATAATTGTAAATGGCTCACCGCCAGCATTTAAATTGTCAATATTTTCATATGCACCTATCATTGCACAAGAATATCGTTCCGTTGTTCCCCGTGCCAGGGGGAAAGGACCAGAACCAAATATAGGAGAGTAATCGGCTGGCACAAAAGTACTTGGAACCAATCCGGGTGTCCCGATGAGATTATAGAATTCATAATCTTCTTTTGGTTCAATTTGTGACCAGGGAATATAATGAAAGCTGGTTAAACCCAGCATATCGGATTCAGAAACATCATTTAATCCAAAATTTGGTTCACTGTTAAGCCCTTCCAGTAAGTCCGGCTTATGATTACATTCCGTACCATCTGCATCAGGAGCGACATAATTTAAATCATTTGGTCCTACACCGTCCAAACCCACATCATCGCCGGCAACTTCACCATTGTCATATTTGCCATTGCCATTTTCATCAAAACCATCTTTCCAGTCTTGGTCTTCATCAGCATCCCAATGGTCTTTCAATTGATTAACACTGGTATAGCCATAGGTTTCTAAAAATTTTGGGATATCGGTAATACCAGCAGTGGGCCCTATTATCTCTGTGGCAAAATTATCGCGTGCTTCGTCGGTCAACCCGTCATCGTCGTTATCTATTCCATCTGAGTTAATACCCGGACTTTCTAAAAATGCGATACCTAATACTCCGGGCGACCATCCGCCGAAACCCAAGTCATTCGCATCCCAAACATAGGCCATATCGGAACCTTCTACAAAACCACCCATGTCATCACTGTCATCTGCTGCATTAGGCATACCACCAACGCCCATATCTATCATGTAGCCGAATGCAGTACGAGGTATAGTATAATCCGAAACATTGCTGATATTGTATTCCCAAAAAAGAATATCACGTGTCTGTGGATTTTCCCATTGATATCCACGTACTTCCACACGCAATCCAAGACCTCCCCAGGGCATCCCTTTTTGGATAGTCACATCTGGATTTATATCACCTATTTTAACACCCGGTCTTGGATAATATTTTACTCTTCGATCGGACTGAAGATATTCTTGATCCTGTGCATCATTACATACAAAATAGCTTTCTAACTGAGCATACCGTACACCGCGACCAAAGCGCCCATTCCATTCACCAGGCCATTTTTTTTCTGTTCCGCGTGCTGGCCAACCATCCAGTGGCCAGGAATTCGGATCCTTGCTGAGAGCAGGCGTTTCACTCAACTCATTGAAATATCCGGGTACAGGATGAAGTGCCCATGTGATATCACCTTCAGGATTTCTATCAAGCATGCCTTCATAATTCCATGCTGCTTGCATATAGTATAATGTATCCAGATCGGTTCTGGATCTTATCTGTTCTTCATCAAATACGGGGATAGTGTCCTGCTCCAAAAAAACCTGGGCACCGATAAGTGTTGTCATCTGATCAAATATTTGCATTCCCTCTTCAGAATCTTTTGGCCATTTCATGCCATCAACCATTCCTCTTCTGCCAACCTGAC
>JAOZSR010000079.1 GCA_029939575.1 Fidelibacterota bacterium | reverse complement strand
CCGTGAAGGTGGCAGAACAGTTGCTTCCGGTGTTGTTGCTGAAGTAGTAGAGTAAGGAGTTATTTGTGCCTGGACAAAAAATTAGAATAAGTTTAAAAGCTTATGATCATAATCTTCTTGATAAAAGTACAAAGAAGATTGTTGCAACGGCGAAATCAACAGGCGCTTTGGTCTCAGGACCAATCCCTTTACCAACAAACAGAACAGTTTATACTGTTTTAAGGTCGCCACATGTCAATAAAAAATCAAGAGAACAGTTTCAGACAAAGATCCATAAAAGATTAGTAGATATCTTAAATTCATCCTCAAAGACAGTAGACGCTTTGATGCGATTGGATCTTCCTGCTGGTGTTGATATTGAAATAAAGGTTTAATTGGAAGACAAGTTATGTTAGGAATTATTGGTAAAAAAATCGGGATGTCACAGCTTTTTGATAAAGATGGCAAACTTTATCCTGTTACGATTGTTGAAGCAGGACCTTGTCCTGTTGTGCAAGTTAAAACAGAAGCCAAAGATGGTTATTCTGCGATACAGATGGGTTTTGATGAAATACCTGAAAGAAAAGCAACAAAGCCGCAAATAGGACATTTTAAAGCTACAAATGCAAAACTCTGTAGACATCTTATTGAATTTAAAAATTTTGATACAGAATTATCAAAAGTTGGGCAGGAAATCTCCGTTGGGATATTTAAAGCCGGACAAAAAATTAAAATCACTGGTACCAGTAAAGGAAAAGGTTTCCAGGGAGTAGTAAGAAAATTTAATTTTCGTGGCGGTCCAAAAACTCATGGTCAAAGTGATAGATTAAGAGCACCAGGTTCAATCGGACAGTCTTCCTGGCCTTCACGGGTTATTAAAGGTATGAAAATGGCAGGAAGAATGGGTGGAAAAGTTACTACTGTAAAAAACCTGCAAATCATTAGAATTGATGAAGAAAAGAATTTAATTTACATTAAAGGTGCTGTACCAGGTTCAATTAATGGAATTGTACAAATTCGGAGGCAAGAATCGTGAGTTTAGAATTCTCCGTTTATAATAAAAACGGCAAAGAAAAGGATCAGAAAATGGTTATGGACCAGGTTTCATTTGATATTGAGCCACATGATCATTCTATATATCTGGCAGTAAAAACTGAAATGACAAACGCCAGACAAGGGACAAACTCTACTAAAACCCGCTCTGAGGTAAGAGGTGGTGGTAAAAAGCCTTTTCCACAGAAAGGTCGTGGTTCTGCTCGTGCAGGTACAACCAGGAGCCCAATTTGGGTTGGTGGTGGAAGAACTTTTGGACCTAAACCAATTAATTACAAGATGAAAATTAATAAGAAAGTGAAAAACTTAGCCAGAAAAAGCGCTCTTTCTTATAAATTGGCGGACAATGCTATTAAGGTTATCGAAGATTTGAAATTCGACAAACCACAGACAAAAGAAATCCGTTTGTTATTAAAAAATCTTGGAGTTGAAGGAAAAAAGATTACTCTGCTAGTATCGGAATTTTCTGAAAATGTATATTTATCATGTCGTAATCTCTACAACATTTTGCTAGTAGAATCAGAAAGAGCCTCAACTTATGATATTTTGGATTGTGAAATATTATTAGTTGAAAAAAGTGGCTTGGAAAAAATAAACAACAGTCTTCTGAGAAAAAACTAAGGAAATTGGAATGTCAACTAAACAAAATATAATAATCAGACCAATACTGACAGAAAAAATAAACAGCTTAGGAGAAACTCAGAATAAATACGGTTTTCAGGTAAAGCAAGAAGCTAATAAAATTGAAATCCGCCAGGCTGTTGAAGAGAAGTTTGGTGTCAAAGTTAAAAAAGTTGCCACAATGAACCAAAAAGGTAAAGTCAAAGAAATGACAGTACGCAGTGGTGGTAGAACTATTCGTACAAAAGGAAAGCGTTCAGATTGGAAA
Organism: Fidelibacterota bacterium; assembly: GCA_029939575.1. Classification (GTDB taxonomy): domain Bacteria; phylum Fidelibacterota; class UBA2242; order UBA2242; family JAOZSR01; genus JAOZSR01. The sequence continues at coordinate 14,147 of JAOZSR010000079.1, read as the reverse complement.
AAGGCAATAGTGACACTAAAAGAAGGTGATAAGATAGATTTCTATCAAGGAGAAACAGCGGTATAATATTATGGGTGTTAGAAAAATTAACCCGGTTACACCGGGTCAGCGTTTTAAATCTGTAGATACTTTCGATGATATAACCAAATCAACTCCCGAAAAGAGTTTGTTGGAGAATCTAAGAAAAACTGGCGGTAGAAATAATCGTGGTAGAGTAACCTCACGCAGAAGAGGTGGTGGTCATAGAAGAAATTATAGAATTATTGATTTCAAACGAAATAAATTTGATATTGAAGCTGTTGTTCATTCTATAGAATATGATCCAAACCGTTCATCAAGAATTGCTCTGCTTTTTTACAAAGATGGTGAAAAAAGATATATTATCGCTCCAAATGATCTTGAAGTTGGTAGTACCGTCATTGCCGGGTTAGATGCCCCGATCAAAGTTGGTAACTCATTACCTTTGGAAAAAATTCCACAGGGATCCTTTGTACATAATATTGAATTAAAACCCAAAAAAGGTGGTCAAATTGCTCGAAGCGCAGGAACTGCAGCCCAGATAATGGCTAAAGAAGGAAAATATGTTACTTTAAAAATGCCTTCTGGTGAAATGCGCCGGATTCCGAAACTGTGTTTTGCAACAATTGGACGAGTTGGAAATAAGGATCATGAACTTATTAGTCTTGGAAAAGCTGGCCGTAGCCGTTGGTTAGGTCGCAGACCAAAAGTTAGAGGTGTTGCCATGAACCCAATCGATCATCCAATGGGTGGTGGAGAAGGGAAAAGTTCAGGTGCAAATCATCCGACAACTCCCTGGGGAAAACCGACAAAAGGTTATAAAACCAGGAAGAAAAATAAAGCAAGTAATAAATTTATTGTTAAAAGACGTACAAAGTAGGGAGAAAATTGATGAGTCGTTCTCTTAAAAAAGGACCTTATATTGATGAGAAATTGGTAGCAAAGGTAGAAAAAATGAAAAAGTCTGGGAAAAAGTCAGTTATTAAAACATGGGCCAGAAGCTCAACTGTTTTACCAGAATTTGTAGGATATACTTTTGCAGTACATAATGGGAAAAAATTTATTCCTGTTTTTATTACTGAAAATATGGTAGGTCATAAATTTGGTGAATTTTCTCATACAAGAACTTTCCGTGGACATTAAAATAAGGTAATAGAGAAATATAATGGAAGCAAAAGCAAACCACAGATATGCAAAACAATCAGCCAGAAAACTTAGACAGGTTGCTGATTTGATAAGGGGTGTCGATATGGAAAGAGCCCTGAATATTCTTCACTTTAGTAATAAAAAAGCATCTGCTATTATTGAAAAAGTAGTAAGATCAGCAGTTGCTAATCTGATAAATTCCGAAGAGGGTTCAGGAGTAGAACCTGAGGATTTATATGTAAAAGCTATTTCTGTTGATGATGGCCCAATAGCCAAACGTTTTCGACCGAGAGCGATGGGGCGGGCAACTGTTATTAGAAAAAGAACAAGTCATATAAACGTTGAAATTGCTAGTAAATAATTAATAACCATTAACTAATATGGAGGCTTCTTGGGCCAAAAAACGCATCCAATAGGTTTTAGATTGGGATTCAACAAAGAATGGAGTAGTAACTGGTTTGATGAAAAAAACTTCAGTGCAAAACTCAGTGAAGATATCCATTTAAGAAAATATATTCTTAAGCGTCTTTCAAATGCAGGCGTTTCTAAAGTAGACATCCATAGAACCTCAAAAAAAATAACAGTAACTATAAATACATCCAGACCAGGCATTGTGATTGGTAAAAAGGGTGGTGAAGTCGATCTGTTAAAAATGGAATTGCAACAGCTTGCCAAAACTGATGTTCAGGTCAATGTAACTGAAATAAAAAGACCAGAACTTGATGCAACTTTGGTAGGGCAGAATATTGCAGCCCAGATATCGAAAAAAGTTTCATATCGACGGGCCATTAAAAAAGCTATTCAGTCAACCATGAGAATGGGTGCACAGGGAATCCGTGTCCAGTGTAGTGGGCGACTTGGAGGTGCTGAAATGTCACGTCGGGAAACAAGGCGAGAAGGAAGAGTACCATTACATACCTTGAGAGCAGATATTGACTACGCTTCAGTTACTGCAGATACAACCTATGGATGTATTGGTGTAAAAGTTTGGATTTGTAACGGCGAAACTTTTAAAAAATAGATACTTAAAAGGAAATAGGAATGCTGTCACCACGAAAAGTAAAACATAGAAAACAACATAGAGGCAGAATGACCGGAAAGGCCGTTCGAGGTAGTGAAGTAAGTTTTGGACACTATGGTCTCAAAGCATTAGAACCTGGTTGGATTAGTTCGCGTCAGATTGAATCTACTCGTATTGTGATCTCAAGATATGTGAAGAAACACGGTAGAATGTGGATTAGAATTTTTCCGGACAAACCTGTAACTCAATCACCTGCGGAGACCAGGATGGGTAAAGGAAAAGGGGCGCCTGAATTTTGGGTTGCAGTTGTCAAGCCTGGAAGGATATTGTTTGAAATTGAAACAGATAATGAAGAGGATGCCAAGAGAGCACTTAAACTAGCTTCTTACAAGTTGCCAATTAAAACAAAAGTTGTCACTAGAAATGAAGCGGGGGCTTAATTGTGAAAAAGAAACAACTAAATGAATTGACAATTGAAGAATTGCAAACAAAGTTACATGATAATAACGAAGCACTTGAGAATTTACGATTTCAAAAAGCTCTTCAACAGCTGGAAAATCCGCTGAAAATAAGAGAAGTGAAACGTGAAATCGCACAAATCAAAACTGTGCTTAACGAATATGATCTTAACATACGTAAAGAAAAGAAATAACAGGGTAGATAAAATGGCTTCAATAACAAAGAAAAAAACCATCATTGGTAAAGTGATAAGTAATGCAATGGACAAAACTATCATAGTCGCCAGTGAAAGAAAATTTAAGCATCCTGTATATGGTAAATATATCAGACGAACCTCAAAATTTTATGCACATGATCCTGAAAACAAATGTACGGTAGGAAATTTTGTAAAAATTTTAGAAACTCGTCCTTTGAGCAAGAAGAAAAGATGGCGTCTTCTGGAAGTTATAGGAAAGTAGATAAATAAAGGGTATTTCTGATGATACAACAAGAAACAATATTAAAGGTTGCTGATAATACTGGTGCAAAAAAACTTACTTGTATCAGGGTAATAGGAGGTTCGGGTAGAAAAATAGCCTCTATTGGAGATTTAATAATCGTAGCAATAAAACAAGCGGCGCCTAATGGTTTGGTGAAAAAGGGTGAAGTCTCAAAAGCAATAGTTGTCAGAACGAACAAAGAGATTAGAAGGCAAGATGGCTCTTATATTCGTTTTGATGAAAATGCTGCAGTACTGGTTAATGATAATATGGAACCTCTGGGAACCAGAATTTTTGGTCCGGTAGCAAGAGAACTTCGTGATAAAGAATACATGAAAATTGTCTCGATGGCACCTGAAGTACTATAAAGGAGAATGAGGATGCAACGTATTCGGAAAAACGATATGGTTAAAATAATTGCCGGAAACCATAAAGGCAAAACCGGGAAAATTTTGGCCTGTTTTCCAAAAAAAGACAGAGTCATTGTAGAAGGTGTAAATTTTATTAAAAAACATACACGTCCAACACAGGATAATCCTAAGGGTGGTATAATAGAAAAAGAAGCCGCAATACATGTCTCAAATGTACAACTCATGCACAATAATGATGTGGTAAAAGTTGGTTATAAAAATCTTAAAGATGGTAGCAAGGTAAGGTATTCCAAGAAAACCGGCGAAGTTATCGATAGTATTTAACAAGGAGTTTTAAGTGGCAAAAAAAACTGAATACATACCGCGACTGCAAAAGAAATATTTTGATGATGTTGTACCGGCATTGATGAAAAAATTCAAATATGAAAATATAATGCAAGTACCGGCATTAACAAAAATTACTATCAATGTTGGAATTGGTGAAGGGAGAGAGAATCCCGCCGAATTAAAAAGTGCAGTTGAGGAATTAAGACTTATTTCTGGGCAACAGCCTATAATTAATAAAGCAAAAAAAGCTATTTCAAATTTTAAAATCCGACAAGGTGATCCTGTAGGATGTAATGTAACAATTAGAAGATTCCACATGTATGAGTTTTTTGACCGCTTGGTTTCTATAGCTTTACCGAGAGTTAGAGATTTTTCAGGAATTCCTGATAAATCTTTTGATGGAAGAGGAAATTATAATGTAGGAATAAAAGAGCAAATCATTTTTCCTGAAATCAATTATGACAAAATAGACAAAATCAGGGGAATGGATATTTCTATAGCTACAACAGCTGCAACGGATGAGGAAGCCTATGAATTATTATCATTATTAGGCCTGCCATTCAAAAAGCGTAAAAAAGAATAATGGAGATTTAGGTAAATGGCTAGAAAATCAATGATAGCAAAGGCTAAGCGCAAGCCAAAATATTCCACTAGAAAAGTTAATAGATGTTCCATCTGTGGACGTCCAAAAAGTGTTTATAGAAAATTCGGACTTTGTAGGCTATGTTTTAGGGAATTAGCCCTTAAAGGTGAAATTCCGGGTATAACTAAGGCAAGTTGGTAAATAGGGAGTAAATATAATATGCCAGTAACAGATCCTATTGCAGATTATTTAACACGCATAAGAAATGCCCACTCTGCGGAAAAAAAATGGGTAGATATACCTGCATCCAATATGAAAAAGAAATTATCTTTGATTTTGAAAAATGAAAATTATATCAAAGATTTTATTATCATAAAAGATGGATTACAGGGAAAAATCAGATTATTTTTAAGATATTCAAAAAATGGTGATCCGGTAATTGAAGGTTTAAAAAGAGTAAGCACTCCTGGAAGAAGAAACTATGTGGGTGCCGATAATATTCCAAGAACAGTTGGAGGGTTGGGAATCACTATACTTTCTACTTCAACTATGGGTTTAGTTACCGATAAAGTAGCCAAAGAAAACAAAATTGGCGGCGAAGTAATTTGCCAGATTTGGTAATATTAGGTAATAAGGAGTAATACTGTGTCACGTATCGGAAAATTGCCAGTATCAATACCTCAGGGTGTAACTGTAGATATTAAAGATTCTATTGTTTCTGTAAAAGGCCCAAAAGGTCAGGATGCTGTTAAGTATAATCAAGAATTAAAAGTTGTTAAAAAAGATGATCAAATACTAGTTACCAGATCTGATGATTCAAAAAATCAGATGGCCTTACATGGATTAACAAGGGTTTTAATTGCTAATACAATTGAAGGTGTAACAAAAGGTTTTGAAAAAATTCTTGAAATTCAGGGAGTTGGTTATTCTGCTGAAATGAAAGGAATTTCTATTCTAATTAATGTTGGATATTCTCATCCGGTGTTATTTACACCATCTAAGGATGTAAAAATTGAAATTCCCAAAAATATGGTCATTAAAATCAGTGGAATTAATAAACAAATCGTTGGTCAGGTAGCAGCTAAAATCAGAGATATCAGAAGACCGGAACCATACAAAGGAAAAGGTATCAGATATCAGAATGAATATGTACGTAGAAAAGCTGGTAAAAAAGTTGGAGCTGCATAGGAGTTTAATATAATGAAAAAAATAAAAAACAAGAAAATTTATTCAAGACTAAAAAGAAAAAAACACATAAGAAAAAGAATTGCCGGTACTGCCGAAAAACCAAGACTTTGTGTGTTTCGTAGCATTAATCATATTTATGCTCAATTAATAGATGATGATGCACAAAAAACATTTGCCAGTGTTTCAGACTTAAGTGCTGAAGTACAAGCAAAATGTAAAAAAGAAACAACTAAAACAGAACGAAGTGTATTAGTTGGACAAATATTGGCGAAAAAAGCAAAAGAGAATAATATTGCAGACGTTGTATTTGACAGAAGTGGATTTAGATACCATGGTCGAATTAAAGCATTAGCTGATGCTGCAAGAAAAGCTGGTTTAGTATTTTAATTTTCAAGGAGAGTAATATTGAAAACTGTTGATCCTACACAACTTGAATTACTTGAAGAAAAAGTTATAAAAATTAATAGAGTTGCAAAGGTAGTAAAAGGTGGCCGAAATTTCAGTTTCAATGCTATTGTAACTGTTGGTGACGGAAAAGGTAATGTTGGTATTGGGCTTGGAAAAGGTCTCGAAGTAACAACAGCTGTAGCCAAAGGCAAAGAAGATGCAAAAAAGAATATGGTTAAAATTTCAATTATTAACGGAACAATACCACATCAGATTTCTGTAAAATTTGGCGCGGCGAAAATAATGTTAAAACCGGCATCCCCAGGAACCGGTATTATTGCCGGTGGACCTGTTAGAGCGATAATGGAACAGGTTGGTATGCGTGATATTTTGACAAAATCAATTGGTTCTAATAATTGTCATAACGTTGTTAAAGCTACAATGAAAGCTTTGACATCCCTTAAGGATCCTTACGAAGTAGCAAGGAAAAGAGGAATGACTTTACGGGAGATATTTGGCTCATGAGTGCGAAAAAAGCTGAAAAAAAATTAAAAATTACTCAGATTAAAAGTGGAATTGGTTACAGGGTTAGAACAAAAAAAACTTTGGAAGCCTTAGGAATAAAACGTATGCATCATACTGTGATACAGCCGGATAATCCAGCAATCAGAGGTATGGTAAACTCAATTACGCATTTATTAAATGTTGAGGAAATAAAAGGATAAATTATGGATTTAGGTTCTTTAAAATACGCACCCGGTTCAGTAAAAAAGGGTAAAAAAAGACTTGGTCGCGGAGATGCTTCCGGACAGGGTGGAACAGCCGGACGTGGTCATAAAGGATATGGATCACGGTCAGGTTCAAAAACCCGTGCCTGGATGGAAGGTGGCACAATGCCAATCTATCGCCGTTTACCTAAAAGAGGTTTTACTAACATTTGGAGAGAAGAAAATCAGATTGTAAATCTCGATACGATTAATCGTTTCGAAAATAAAGATATTACACTCGAATTTCTACATGAAAAAGGACTTATTAAGTCAATTGAAAAACCTGTGAAAATATTAGGAAATGGAAAAATTGATCATGCGGTAAATGTTACTGCAAATGCATTTAGCAAATCAGCCAAAGAGCAGATTGAAGCAGCTGGAGGAAAGGCTACTGTAATATGAAAAATCAGATCCAAAATATATTTAAAATACCAGAACTAAGGAAAAGGATCATTTATACAATTTTAGTACTTGTTGTAGTTAGGCTTGGATCCCATGTACCTGTACCGGGAATTGATACAAAAGTACTTGGTGCAGCAATGCAGAATTTTGCTAATACTTTATTTGGATTATATGATCTTTTTGCTGGTGGCGCTTTTAAAAGAGCTACAATATTTGCATTAGGAATAATGCCATATATTAGTGCTTCAATTATCATCCAGTTATTAGGTGCGGTAATACCTTATTTTCAGAAACTGCAAAGAGAAGGTGAAGAAGGACGTAAAAAAATTACCCAATTAACAAGATATGGAACAATCTTAATCGCAGCATTACAGTCATTTGGGATTTCACAATTTTTAATGAGTCCCCAGATGTCAGCCAGAATTGGTAACCAGATGATGCCGGTTGTACCTCATCCTGGTTTTGGATTTATTTTAATGACTATGTTAACACTTACTACCGGAACAGTTTTTCTGATGTGGCTTGGTGAAAGAATCACAGAAAGAGGAATTGGAAATGGTATATCTTTAGTTATTATGGTTGGAATTATGGCAAGGTTTCCAAATGTAATAGTTGGTGAAATTTCATTAATTCGGGAAGAAGTCAGGGGTATCTTTACTGAAGTAATCCTGATTGGTTTAATGTTTGTCATTATTGGGTTTGTAGTTTTGATTACTCAGGGGCAAAGGAAAATTCCTGTTCAATATGCCAAAAGAGTGGTAGGTCGAAAAGTCTATGGTGGACAAGCGACACATATACCTTTAAGAGTCAATACATCAGGTGTTATGCCGATTATTTTTGCTCAGGCATTAATGTTTATCCCAAATACTATTGCTACATTTTTTCCTAACAGTGATTTTATTCAAGCGGTTATGAGATATTTTAGTGTAGACCACCCATTTTATTGGGGTGTATTTGGTTTATTAATTGTATTTTTTACATATTTTTATACAGCGATAGCATTCAACCCTGTTGAAGTAGCTGATAATATGAAAAAATCCGGAGGATTTATTCCGGGGATCAGACCAGGAAAAAAGACTGCCGAATTTATTGATAATATTTTAACAAAAGTAACATTACCGGGTTCATTTTTCCTGGCTTTCATTGCAATCTTTCCCTATATATTGATGAAAGTTATGAATATTAACTACGACCTGGCGTCATTTTTTGGTGGGACCAGCCTTTTAATTATTGTTGGTGTTGCTTTAGATACATTACAACAAATTGAATCTCATTTACTAATGAGACATTATGATGGTTTTTTGAAAAGTGGAAAAATGAAAGGTCGACGTAGATAAGTAATTCTTATGATTTATATTCGATCTGAACAAGAAATCGCCAAACTTAAAGAGAGTAACCGGATCAATTATGAAACTCTTACAATGTTAAGCAAAGAAATCAAACCAGGTGTAACAACCCGAAAGTTAGATAAACTTGCTGAGAATTTCATAAAAAGTCAAAATGGTAAACCGGCATTCAAAGGTTATCATGGCTATCCGGCAACTCTATGCACAAGCATCAATGAAGAAGTAGTGCACGGAATACCTTCTGAAAGGAAGTTGAAAAAAGGTGATATCATTGGAATTGATGTTGGCACTTTTAAAGACGGGTATTATGGTGATGCTGCTTATACATTTTATGTCGGAGAACTTAGTTCAGAGGATGAAAAATTATTAAGAGTTACAAAAGAGTCTTTATATATTGGTATTAAAAAGGCGCAACCTGGAGCAAGATTGTCTGACATTGGAAATAGTATCCAAAATCATGTGGAAAAAAACGGTTTTTCTGTTGTACGTGTGCTTGTCGGGCATGGAATAGGAAGAGAACTGCATGAGGCCCCTGAAATTCCGAATTTTGGAGAAGCCGGAAAAGGTCCAATTATAAAAGCAGGAATGTGTTTTGCAATTGAACCGATGGTAAATGTTGGCAATTATTCGGTTTCCACATTAAGCGACAATTGGACAGTTGTCACCTCAGATAAGAAAAAATCCGCTCATTTTGAGCATTCAATAATTATTACAAAAAATGGTCCGGTAATAATGGCTGATAAAGAAAATGGGAGCATAGATTTCTATGGCCAAAGAAAAATTGATTAAGATTGATGGAATAATAAAAGAAAATCTTCCTAATGCGTGTTTTCGGGTAGAGTTGGAAAATAAGCATGAGGTTTTAGCACATGTATCAGGTAAAATGAGAATGCATTTTATAAAAATTTTACCTGGAGACAAAGTAGCGCTGGAACTTTCTCCCTATGATCTGACAAAGGGAAGAATAACATATAGATATAAATAAAAAGTGGAAGGACAATGAAAGTAAGAGCATCGGTTAAAAAGATTTGTGATCATTGTAAGATTATTCGTCGTAAAGGAGTAATCAGAGTTATTTGTAAAGATCCTAAACACAAACAAAAACAAGGATAATACTCAAATTATTAGGAGGATACTTTGGCTCGTATAGCTGGAATAGATTTACCAAACAATAAAAAAGTAAAGATTAGTTTAACTTATATTTTCGGAATCGGTCACACAAAGGCTTTGAAAATATTAGAAAAAGCTAATATTGATCCTGAAAGACGCATGAATGAGCTTTCGGAAAAAGAAGTAATGACTATCAGGGAAATAATTGTTAATGATGAAATCGTTGAAGGTAGTTTAAGAACAGAAGTTCAGATGAACATCAAGCGATTAATGGATATTAACTGTTATCGTGGTTTACGTCATAAGAGAGGACTTCCGGTGAGAGGTCAGAGAACCAAAACTAACGCCAGAAACAGAAAAGGCGGCAAAAAAACGGTTAGTCGTAAAACAAAAGATTAATATAGGAGGTATTTGATTTGCCACCCAAAAAACGGTTAAAAATCAAAAAGAAAAAAAAGAAAGTAAATGTCGAAAGCGATGGTATTGTAACTGTTAAAGCAACATTTAACAATACAATTATCTCTGTTAACGACAATTATGGGAATGTGATTTCCTGGGCATCTGCCGGAAAAGTTGGTTTCAAGGGATCCAGAAAAAACACTCCCTATGCAGCCCAACAAGCAGCCGAAGCAGCAGGAAAAGAAGCCTATGATCTTGGCTTGAGAAGAGTTGAGGTATGGGTAAAAGGACCAGGACCGGGACGTGAATCATCAATTAGATCATTAGCCAATACAGGACTTGAAGTTAAGGTGATCAAAGATGTAACCCCAATTCCACATAATGGTTGCAGACCACCAAAAAGAAGAAGAGTTTAAAAAAGAATTGACTTAGGAGTATTATAAATGGCTAGATATACAGGAGCAGTTTGCAAACTTTGTAGACGAGAAGGGGAAAAACTCTTTCTAAAAGGAGAACGTTGTAATGGCGCAAAATGTTCTTTTGAAAAAAAACGCTATGCTCCAGGCGAACATGGACAGGGATATCGTAGAAGACCTTCAAATTATGGTATTCAGTTAAGAGAAAAACAGAAAATTAAAAGAATTTATGGTGTACTGGAAAAACAATTTAGACGTTATTTTAAAAAGTCAGATGCTGAAAAAGGCGTAACTGGAACTAATTTGATGAAACATCTTGAAAGCAGATTAGACAATGTTATTTATCGCTTAGGTTTTGCATCTTCCCGTAATATGGCAAGACAGTTACTACGTCATCGTCATTTTACTGTAAATGATGTAATTGTTGATATTCCATCATACGAAGTAAAACCCAATGATACTATAACTGTCAGAGAAAAAAGCAAAAAATTGACATTCATTCATGAAGCTATGAAAAAAATTAAAGGTGATCATGATTTACCATGGTTAATTTTGGACAAGGCTAAAATGCAGGGCGTTTTTATCCAGGTACCGGAAAGAGACCAAATGGAAGTGGATGTAAATGAACAATTAGTTGTAGAACTCTATTCAAAATAACAAGAGGATTACATGTCAACTCATAACAAGATTTTAGCTCGGGTAGTAAAAGATGAACTTACAGATAATTATGGCAAATTCATAATTCAACCATTAGAACGTGGATTTGGTATTACTGTCGGAAATGCATTACGCAGAGTGTTACTTACTTCGATTCCCGGCATTGCAATTTCATCAATCAAAATCGATGATGTATTGCACGAATTTTCATCAATAAAAGGTGTTAAAGAAGATGTATCTGAAATTATTCTTAATATTAAACAGGTATGTTTGAAACCTATTGAAAATAAAATTGATAAATTAAAAATTCATTTAACAGGACCATGCGAATTCAAAGCAGGTGACATTGCTAAAGAAAATCCCTTGGTCGAAATCCTTAATCCGGAATTAGTTATTTGTACTCTTAATAAAGATGCGGATTTTGAACTGGAAATGAAAATTTCTCATGGTACTTCATGGGTTCCGGCAGAAAGAAATAAAGTAATTGACGCACCTATTGGAACCATATTTATTGATTCTATCTTTTCGCCAATCAAACAGGCATCTTTTAATGTAGAAAATTTGCCAGGAACTTCAAGAGGTGAAGTACTGGAAAAATTAACATTGACTATCGAAACTGATGGTAGTATTAATCCGGAAGATGCACTTGACTATGCTGCCAGAACGCTGCAGGGATATTTTTCATTATTTTCAAAAGTACAGGCAACTCCAATTGATTTTACTGTTGAAGATGAAGATGAGGAAATTGTAAAAGTACGGAAATTACTCAAAAAGAGTGTTGATGAAATGGAACTTTCTGTCCGTTCATATAATTGTCTCAAAGCAAATGATATTCGAACTATTTCAGATTTAGTTTCCTTAGAAGAAGCTCAAATGTTAAAATTTAAGAATTTTGGGCGAAAATCATTAAACGAACTTATGGCGAAACTGAAAGAAATGGAACTTGAATTTGGATTGGATATTAGTAAATATTTATCCGACGAAGAGGAATAGGTAAGGAGTTATTATGCGGCACCGGAAAAAGGTTGCAAAACTAGGAAGAACAGCAAGTCATAGAAAAGCCTTATTGGCTAATCTTGCAAAATCTATGATTATACATGGTAAAATCAAAACTACCGATGCAAAAGCCAAAGAGCTTCGCAGAGTTGTAGAAAGATTAATTACATTTGGTAAAAAAGGTACAGTACATACAAATCGTCAGGCCTTTAGAGTCTTACAGGACAGAAAACTTGTAAATACCCTTTTCGAGCATATAGCACCTCAATATGCTGACAGAAATGGCGGATATACTCGTATCGTAAAATTAGGCTTCAGGGATAATGATTGTGCTCCGGTTTCCTTAATTGAACTGGTTGACTACAAATTCCCGGAAGAAGCAAAAAAAGCCAAACCAAAAAAGAAAACTGAAGAACCGGAACAAAACAATTAATCGGGAAACAGTTGAATCATAGAAACGGATTTTTAAAAAGGGCAGTATTGTTTACTGCCTTTTTTATTTTAATTAATATTAGTCATTCAACCCGGGCAGCCAATCATAAAGGTTTATGGGTTGTGCGTAATAGCATAACTAATAAAAAAGATATCAACGATTTTATAAAATTTGCAAAGGATAATAATATTAGTGATCTTTTTGTCCAGGTCAGAGGCAGAGGTGATGCTTATTATAAATCCCAAATTGTTCCTTTTTCCTATAAAATAACAGAAGATTTTGATCCTTTGGCTTATATTCTGACTATGGCACATGCTTATAATATTAAGGTACACGCCTGGGTTAATGTTTTCTTGCTATGGACAGCTAAAGCCAAACCAAAGGATAGTCAAAATTTATTATTTTTACATCCGGAATGGACAGCAGTTGATGAAAACGGGCTGAGGGACAGTGATAAGCACTATTATCAGTTTGCACAGCAAAACACTGAAGGTATTTATCTTTCACCAATGGAGCCTAAAGTTCAGCAATACTTATTATCAGTTTTTAATGAACTGATTGAAAATTATAATATTGATGGATTGCATTTAGATTATGTTCGATTCGCTAAAAATAATTATGGGTATCATCAGTCTGGCAGGAGAAAGTTTGAAGAATTATATGGTTTTAATCCAATATATTTGACTTTTTCCGATAAAAGTCTGTTAGATGGTGTTGAGAATTTTGATGAACATAAATACCAGAAAATTTTTACTGATTTCCGCTGTGCTGAGATAACTGAATTTGTTAAAAATGTCAGCCTTAATATTAATAAATCGGGAAAAGAAATACTCCTAAGTGCAGCAGTTAAGCCTGATCCTTTTGGTTGTAAACATTATTTTCTTCAGGATTGGATAAAATGGATTAATGAAGATTATATTGACTTTGCGGTTCCTATGAATTATACCGAGGATGGAAAAATTTTCGAACAGATTGCCAAAGAAATTTCAACACTTGTTCCAACAGAAAAAGTGTGGATGGGAATAGGAGCTTATAAGCAAAATAAATACGATGCTTCTGAAAAAACTATGCTTGCTATTTCCTACGGGTATAGAGGTGTTGTGTATTTTTCCTATAATACTTTTACTGATCACAAAAATTATTTTAATACTTTAAATAAAGTCCTGGATACATGGTATTAAGGTCTTTTCCGGCAGTCTGACTGTTTAATTTTTTTATAGATTTGTTATGTACACTATTAAAAATAGATTAAATTGGGTTTATTGATTTTGTTGACTTATATCAAGAGAATTGATAAATTACGACGCTTTTTCGCCCTGATAGCTTAGTTGGTAGAGCAGCGGCCTCTTAAGCCGACGGTCGGAGGTTCGAATCCTCCTCAGGGTACTTCATTAAAAAACAATAATTTAAAGTATCGAATAATTGGTTCGTTTTATCAAATATCAGGTTTATTGCATTGTAAATAGCGTCATATTTTGGTATATTTTCTCCTCGTGAAAGTCCGGTATCCACCAAAGTATCCACCTCCGGTATCCACCTCGTCGAGAAAACTTTTTTAACTAACATATTTTTTATTAATATCTGTATTGTGTTTTCTAATTTAGAAATGCAGCTAATTCCAGAAAAAAATGCAGCTGTAAAT
>JAOZSR010000158.1:2356-4443 GCA_029939575.1 Fidelibacterota bacterium | reverse complement strand
AAACAAGCATTGAAAGATTTCACATCACTGAATGGTAAAGTTCCAATGCTTCCGAAATGGACTTTGGGAACATGGTTTTCCAGATATCAGCCATTATCTGCACAGAATTATAAAGATATTGTTACAAGGTTTCGCAAAGAAAAAATCCCGATTGATGTTATTGTTCCTGATATGAATTGGCACATTGACGGCTGGTTCGGAACTCGCTATGACTTGGAAAAATTCCCAGATATGCAAGAATTCTTTGATTGGACAAATGAAGCAGGTTTGCATGTTGGGTTCAATCATCATCCAGGTGCAGTGATTTATGATGATCCAAGATCCAGAGAATTCTGTAAATTAGCAAACATGGATTTCGATTCCTTGTGGGCAGATTCTCAGAAAAGATACAAAGAATCCAATTGGGATTTTATTGAAAGAGCACTGCATTATGGCGAAGGCGATTCCAAAGATATTGAACCGTTTTTCAATGTGTTTCTGAAACCCATTATGGATCAGGGATTGGATTTTCATTGGGTTGATGGCGGTCCTTCCACAGAAAATCTTCATGAATATTATCGATTAACTGAAGAATATAATAATAAAAGAGCAATAGTTCTCACTCGTCAGGTTCCCGGCAGTTTTGATCAACACAGATATCCAATTGGATTTTCCGGTGATTCCTATATTTCATGGGAAAGTCTCAAATTCAATACAGAACTAACTGTACAAGGTGCAAACATGGGTGTTTACTGGTCACATGATATCGGTGGACACATGCAGATGGATTCGGAATTTGACCATAGTGAAATGTTTGCCCGTTGGGTACAATCTGGTGCAATGTCACCCTTCACTCGCTTTCATGCAACTGGCGGAACTTCCTGGGACCCAAGCAAACCTCATGTTCGCCAACCATGGAAATGGGGCAAAACTGTTCTCGATGCTTCCAGAGATATATTGCAATTGAAATACAAACTTCTTCCCTACACTTATTCATTAAACAGAATTGCACATGACACCGGACTAATTATTTGTCATGGAATATATATGGATTATCCTGAATACTCTGAAGCCTACAAATATGCAAATTCACAATATATGTTTGGGCCATCAATTCTTGTCGCACCAATTACTGAGCCTGCCCCAAGAGAAGAAGGACTCAAAGGGAAGGGCTATAAAAACCTTTGGATTCCAGAGGGAACATGGTATGATTACTATTCAGGCGAAAGTATCAAAGGACCAATAGAAACTTTGGTCTCAAAACCAATTAATGAAATGCCATTATATATCAAAGAAGGTGCAATCCTTCCAATGATGGATTACATGGAATATTCAGATCAGAAACCATTGGATCATTTGACAATAGAATTCTACCAACCTTCAAAACCAATGAAAAATAGTTTCAAACTTTACGAAGATGATGGCAAAACTTTGGATTATAAAAACAATCAATTTCGTTGGACAACAATCAATTATTTATTTAGCAATAAAGGTTCAAAAATCGTCATTACACCTGTTGATGGTTCCTATGATGATGAAGTGGTAAATAGAAACTATACATTGATAGTGAAACATGTTAAAACCAGACCCAATAGTGTAACTCTAAATAATAATAAAATAAACTGGATTTATAAGGACAATACAGTGACATTTAAGACTAGAAGATATAGTGTAAATGATAAAATAAGAGTAGAAATAAAATAATCATCAAACCTCCGAGGTTTTAAAAACCTCGGAGGTTTATGGCAAATTGAGGAGTATTTTTAAATGAAAACAAAAATATTAGTACTTATAATTTTAGTTTTTGTGGTCATGATTTCATGTGGAAGTACAAAATTAGGGAAAATTGATATTGAAGCAAAAATCAAAGCTATGACTTTGGAAGAAAAAATAGAATTTATTGGCGGGTACAAGCAATTCAATATCATGCCTGTAAAAAAATTAGGCATTCCGGAAATTCATTTTGCTGACGGACCTGTTGGTATCAGAAATTTTGGGAAATCAACTTCCTATCCTGCCACCATCACACTGGCAGCATCTTTTGATAAAAAAATGGCCTACAATGTTGGTAAAGCAATTGGAAGTGAATCAAGAGCACAAAATTGTCA
>JAOZSR010000158.1:0-2256 GCA_029939575.1 Fidelibacterota bacterium | reverse complement strand
GGTGCAATGATGAATAAAGAAACCTTAATTCCAGCAATTAAAAACGGTGAATTAAAAGAATCTGTTATTGATGACAAAATTCGCAGAATATTAAAAACCTATGAAGAATTTGGTTTCTTTGAAAATCCAGACATCAGCAAAGGTTATGTTCTTGATAAAGAATTTGCCAGAAAGACAGCTCTGGACGCAGCCCGTGGCGGTATGGTGCTTTTGAAAAATGATAAGAATACATTGCCATTGAATAAAAAAGAAATCAAAAAAATTGCTGTCATTGGCCCAAATGGTGATCCAATTGTATCCGGTGGTGGTGGAAGTTCTTATGTAGATCCACTTCATCCAATATCACTTTTCGAAGCTGTGAAAAAAATATCTGATGCTGATGTAATTTTCGAAAAAGGTATTTTCACTGGAACAGAATTTCCGGAAGAAATGTTTGAAGGATTTGATTTTTATGTTTATCAGGATGGTAAAAAAGTTACAGGGGTAAATGCTAAATATTTTGATGATAAAAACTGCAAAGGAAATGTTATCCATACAACATTTTATAAAGATCTGGATTTAACAGATATTGAAATGTGGGACGAACCAAATGTTCCTGTAACAAATTACTCAGCAAAATTCTCATGTTTTTATACACCTGAAGAATCCGGTTTTTACAGTATTGGCGGTATAGGTGATGATGGCTATAGAATATATCTCGATGGAGTTGAAGTAGTCAGCATGTGGCGTGATCAGGGACCAACCAAAGGAAAATATGATGGTTTTCTAAATGGTGGTCAGGAATACAAAGTTGAAGTTGATTTTTATCAATCCGGTGGTGGAGCAATGATCGGCCTTGGTGTTTGCAAAGCAAAAGTTGAAGTCAAGCCGGAAGAATATCAAAGTAAAGCAATTGCAGCAGCAAAAGATGCTGACCTTGTGATCATGTCAGTTGGATTCAGTGGTGCCACAGAAAGTGAAGGTTTTGACCGTACTTTTGAAATGCCCTACAATCAAAGTGAATTCATCAACAAAATTGCAAAAGTAAATGACAATGTTGTGGTTGTACTCAATGCTGGCGGAAATGTAGAAATGGGAAGTTGGATCGACAATACAAAAGCATTATTAATGGCATGGTATCCTGGACAGGAAGGAAATCTGGCAGCAGCAGAAATTCTTTTTGGGGAAACAAATCCAAGCGGAAAACTTCCGGCATCATTTGCCTACAAAATGGATGAAAATCCAACCTATAATTCCTACTTTGATCATGATGATGACTTAAAAGTATTTTATGAAGAAGGAATATTCATGGGCTACAGATACTGGGACAAAGCCGATAAAGAACCTCGCTTTCCATTCGGCTATGGACTTTCATATACAAAATTTGATTATTCCGGAATCTCGACAGATAAAACTGAATATACAAAAGATGAAACTGTAAAGGTTTCTGTAAAAGTGAAAAATAGTGGTAAAATGGATGGTTCTGAAGCAGTACAACTTTATGTTTCTGACAAAAAATCTTCACTTCCTCGACCAATCAAAGAACTCAAAGCCTTTGATAAAGTAGAATTGAAAAAAGGTGAAGAAAAAACTATAGAATTCGAACTGAAAAAAGATGCCTTTGCTTTTTATAATCCGAAATCACATGCCTGGGAAGTGGAATCTGGAAAATTTGAAATTTTGATTGGTTCATCTTCTATTGATATAAGAGAAAAAATTGCGATAACTATAAAATAAAAAGACTAGCCACAGAGGCACTGAGAACACAGAGTATCTTTAACTTAAACCTCGGAGGTTTAGCTACTAAATATTCAACTTTGATAGTTCACCTTATATGAAACGAATGAATACAAATATAAAATCAATAATTGTGGTGAAAAAAATCAATTCTTACAGGAGTTTTCAGATGAATAAAAAATTATTATCAATAATTATACTTTTAGTATTATCCTTCAATCTCTTTGCAGATGCTCCAGATCCTGATCCAAAGCGATTTGAGAAGTCCATCCAAAATTTCATCAAATATGATAAGAAAAACAGTTTTGAAGAAAAAAGTGTTCTGTTTGTTGGTAGTTCCAGTATAGTAGGATGGATGTCTGCTGAAGCATTTCCAAAAATGAATATAATTAATCGTGGCTTTGGTGGTTCACACATTTCAGATCAATTGTTTTACTATGATGATGTTGTAAAAAAATATAATCCTGCAAAAATTGTTTTCTATTGCGGTGACAATGATATTGCTGGGAAAAAATCAATAGAACAGGTTGCTGGTGATTT
>JAOZSR010000022.1:12355-45424 GCA_029939575.1 Fidelibacterota bacterium | reverse complement strand
TTCGAACCTTTTTGCGATTCCATCAATATTAATAGCATAAAACAAGAGATAGACAAAAAAATTAAATTTCCCTTTTCAACCAATTAATAAATAATCGCACCCATTGATCAGTTCCATCTTTTTTTCTTCCCATACCAAAGCCATGTCCACCTTTTGGAAAGATGTGCATTTCCACCGGGACATTATGCTGGTATAATTTTTCCGCATAAAGAGTAGATTCTTTCACATTGCAGGTTTTATCGTCATAGGAATGTACCAAAAAAGCCGGTGGCGTTTCATTGCTAACCAAATTCAGCAAAGTGTTTTTTTTGATTTCATCATCAGTAAGTTTTCGGTAATATAAATCATCTTCAAGCCATTTTAGATTGACAGAATCAAGATCAGTAACGCCATAAATTAGAGCAGAAAAATTTGGATTTTCATTTTTATCTTCACTTTTCCAGAGACTTGTGACAGTAGCCAGATGACTCCCTGCCGAAAATCCCAGCACTCCAACTTTGTCTTTGTCAAATCCATATTTATTAACCATTTTACGGAATAATTTTAATGCCCGGCGAGAATCGGCAATAGGAACTTTATGAGGTTGATCAGAAGATTTCGGATTTGGAAGCCTGTATTTTAACACAGCAGCAGTAATTCCATTTTCTGATAACACCTTTGCCAGATCATATCCTTCATGATGAATTGCTACAACCGAATATCCACCGCCCGGAATGATAATTACTGCTTTATGAGAGTTTTTTCCCTGGGCCTTATAAATAGTAAGAGTTGGCTCCGTGATATCAAAAGAACACATCGCTCCCCATGACTCTTTTTCGTATTCCTCCAAATTATTTTCAATATAATAGGGTATTTTTTCTCCCTCCCAAAGCCTATAAACATCCTGGGCATTTAGTTCATTTATAATTATCATAAAAAAAGCTAACCAGAAAAACTTGATATATTCTTTCATAATGACCTCCAATTAAATTTAATATAATCACCAATCTATTGGAAAATAATCCTTCAAAAACTTACCACACCAGTGTTTTCCTGTATTAATGCCATCAAAAAATGGATCACAAATCCGTGCGGCACCATCAACAATATCCAGAGGAGGTTGAAAATCATGAAGATCTTCCTTCAACTTTGACAATTGCGCCGGGTCTTCATCAGTTACCCAACCAGTATCAACAGCATTCATATAGATACCATAAGTCGCAAACTCACTGGCTGATGTATGGGTCAGCATGTTTAAAGCGGCTTTTGCCATATTTGTATGAGGATGACGCTCACCTTTCTTAAATCGTAAAAATTTTCCTTCCATCGCAGATACGTTGACAATATGTTTTTGTCCGGTATTTTCTTTTTTCATCAAAGCTGCCAGTTTATTGCATAATACAAAGGGAGCGATTGCGTTAATTAATTGTATCTCAAGCAATTCAGTTGTTTCGATTTCGCCAAGCTTAAGTCGCCAACTATTCGTTGTTCGTAAATCAACCTGTTGTAAATCAGCATCTAATTTTCCCTTTGGAAAAACAGTATCAACAGATAATGTATTATCATATTTATATGGAATTTGAGACAATTGGGCAGATTCTCTTAATCCAATTCCCGGCAATTTGCCATTCCAGGTAACAGGATGATCGGATGTAGGTTCCTTGTCTGGTAAAGCAAAGGAGTTCAATTTATCTGTACAATTCTGAAAATTTAACATTAGTTTTTGTACATTTTGATCTAAATCCGAAAATCTCAGGGATTCATTTTCCATTAAATGAGCATAAAAACCAGGTGGGCGGCGTACTGTTTGGGCAGCATTGTTTATTAAGATGTCTAACCGGTCATACTGTTGTTCAATATGTTTACAAAATATTTCTACACTCGGTGTGTGCCGTAAATCCAATCCGTAAATATGTAATCGATTTCCCCATTGATCAAAATCTTTTTCCTTAGAATATCGCAAAGCCGAATCAACTGGAAAACGAGTTGTAGCTATTACAGTGGCGCCGGCTCGTAACATCATTAATGTGGCTTGAAATCCAATTTTTAGACGAGAACCGGTTATTAAAGCAACCTGTCCGTTCAAATCAGCAGTCTGGAAACGTTTTTTATAGTTTAAATCTGCGCATTTGGGGCACATTGTGTCATAGAAAAAATGAAGTTGGGTAAATTTCGCTTTACATATATAACAGTTTCTGGAGGACTGTAAAATCAGGTTATTGTTTTCAAATTTATTATGTTCCGGAAGTTGTAACGGTGCCGAAAATACAGCCGATTCCCTGGCTTTTCTAATACCGGTAGCCGCTCTTGCCAGACGTTCCTGCTTAACAATTTTATTTTTTTCCTTTTTCTGAATAACTTTTTGACGTTGTTTTAATTGGTAACGATCAGGTCGTGATAAATGGCCGGCAGCTTTTAATAATGCGATTCGCTGATCCTTGGATAAGGAAGCAAATTCCTCATTGTTATTAGTCAATTGATTTAATAGATCAATACATTTATTTATATCTTCAGTTGTATATTGTTTTTTTTCCGTTGTATCCACTTTATAAATTTTCCTACATTTGCATAATATTATTTATGCCAGATAATTAAGTCTTAAATTTACAATTTTTTTAATGTTTTCACAAAAAGATTTGAGATTGGCAAGGCATACTCGTTTTAATTAATCCCAAAACCAATCATTTAATTTTTCAGATTTGATTGAATCGTAAAAAGGTACGAAGCTGTCTTTTCGTCAGTAGCCGGACACAATCTGAGACAGTGTAGAACCAAGAATATCGTTGATAATTGTAGGAGATTCTTTCAGTCAAAAACCTGATTGTAAACCTTCGTACCTCATTCAGAATGACGGCAAATTTACTTTTTACGGAATTTTCAGATTTAGTACTGGAAAAAATGAGAATGGTTTATTTTCCGATGATATAATTAATTGTGAAGATATGTGGATAATTCAACCCCTCAGACAAAAATAATATTGCGTAATCCAATTTTATTTTTTTTATATTCAGACCAAAACCCAAAGACTTATTATTAATATTCCCGGCCTGTTTATAGCCCGCTCTAATGCTTAAAATATCTTTGATAGAAGCCTCTGCACCAACACATGCTTCGGTTTTTCCGGTTATAAGATTTGATCCAAAATTCAATCCAACAGAGGCATTTAAAGGACCTTCGACAAATATTTCCGGACGAATAATTCCAATTTGAAAAGTTGTCGGTAATTTAGTGTTGGTTTGCTCCAGTTCGCCCATAAAGCCTACATTTTTAAGAAGAAAGGAAACATCCAGCGAACTTGGCGCCTGCCATTTAATTCCAAAATCAAAGGCTGTTCCATGAGCACTTTCAGTATATAATTTCTCATATAAATATTTTGCAGACACGCCAACAGAAAATTTTGAAACAATATCCAAACAATATCCAACCGACCCGGAAAAATATTGACCTTCTATTGTTGCTAAAGGATTTTCTGTTGGAGTATTCCGAACTTCAATTTCCGGAATTCTGACAAAATTCAATCCACTTGATATTGTGCCTCTTTTTAAAGGTAAGGAGAATCCAAAAAGATCATTATTAACATCGGCAAACCAAAAACTATGAGAGAAACTCAATTTACTTTTATCTGTTTGTATTCCCAGAGGATTTTCAAATAGAGCCAGTGGTGACCCACTATTCGATGAAAAGACAGACATCGTTGCACCGGCATCTGCTGATACCGGCATTTTTAAAAAAGCCATTCCAGCCTCTTCGCTATCTGCCAATAAAATCATGCAAAAAGTTAGTAAAGTAAGAATTACTGCTATATTTTTTCTTAAATTCATTTATTAAGTTTTCTCCAATATTTCTGTTTTATTAAAATATAAATTCCCATGCGAAAATATTTGTAACACCATTACCAATTGAATCAAAAACGATACAGTAATCCAATTTAGTATCAATCTTCATTACAAAATCATAAGCTAATCCGGCTCCAAAAACCAGGTCGCCATTATTCAATCCTGAACGTAACATTACATTGTTTTTAAAGGTATATTCACCACCAAAATGAACTCTGGTATTATAGTGTTCTGACATTTCTACGTCACCGACAAACATAAAACTGTTCTGCTTTAAGGCAAGTCCGAGTTTAATCACTTCCGGAAATTTTTCAGTATAATTAGTTCCTTTTTCATCAAACCACTCTTCTGTTTGCCAATTATATCCACTGCCAATATCTTTTAATTGTACCCCTATGGCAATCTGATCTATTGGTTTGAATAAAAGCCCAATATCAAAACCCAAACCACTTCCGGTATTTTCAACCAGGTTATGTTGTAGAATTTTAAAATTTACACCAAATGATAATTTCGGGTGAAAGGCATTAGCAAAAGAAAGAATAAATACATTTTCGCCTGTTGTATATTCCTGATCTGGAATTCCGGTACTGGTTCTTCCCTGAATACCGGATACTCCACCATGAATCCAGGAAATCGCGATTCCGGCTGTTGGTTTAAGAGGAATTGACACCCCGGTAAAATGAAACTGTCTGTCAAGACTTAAAAAAGAGTAACTTAAGGCAAAATGTTTTTTAGATAAATATGACAAACCAGCAGGATTATAAAATAGGGTATATCCGTCTGCCGGACTGGCAACACCGGCATTACCCATACTGATTGCCTTGGCTCCCAAACCCATTCTGAGATAAGACCCGGGATAACCGCCACCTGTATTTGCATCTGCAAAGCAACAGTTTGTCAATATTATAAAAAATGTTAAATAAAATATCTTTTTCATATTTATTTATTTCACCACTATTAATTTTGTCCAGTTAATTATTTCATTGTCATTTATATTTTTAATCAATTTTACAAAATATGTTCCATTTGCAACCAGACGTCCGGAATTATCCCGACCGTTCCAAACTTCATTGTTTTCACCTATGTTCAGGATAGAATGTTTTTCTCCGGAAAATACTTTGATCATTGCAAAGTCATAAATTTCAAAATTAACTGTTCCTGAAGATTCTATTGAATATTTTATTCTGACATGGCCATCATCACCGAGCACATTGTGATGAGTTGGAGAAAATGGATTTGGATAAGCGTAAATTTTTTCCTGCCCTGCAATTGAAGTTGAAGTAGATTTTCTGAAAATTTGCCAGTTCAAGCCATCGTCACAAGTTCTGGCGATTCCGTCACCTGTACCAAGCCATAAATATGGTGTGCCTTCTCTTTCATCAACAGCAGCAGAATAGATGTGTTCAGAATATATCTTTTCCCCCGTGCTACTATCTTCAATAGGTTTATATAACGCCCAGTTTTCACTATCAATAGATTTAAACAGTCCCCGTTCTGTACAGACATAAACAACAGAATCGTGAAAAGCAAAACTATAGGCTCGTTCATCTTCCAGAGTTACCGACCAGGTGCGCCCACCATCGCTGGTTTTACTGATTGCTCTATATTCTCCGGCTCCGGTAGCCTGCATTGTGACAGCCCAAATTGTCTCCTTGCCTTTCCAATACTGTCTTGCCATAGCAACAACAAAATTTCCGGAAATGGCTGAATTATAGGAGTTGAATTTTGTCCATCTGATACATCCTTCAGGCTCAACGATACCCAGGTTTATTCCGGCAGCAGTACCTACCCAAACAGTATCTCCATAAGCTAATACACTAAATCCTTTGTGATTGTGATTGCCATTGGGAGGATCTCTGGGATTAATTTGATAGGGAATAGAATCACAGGGCAAAAAATCAGCATCATCAGATGGTAGTGGCAGACGTTGCCAGGTTTGTCCAAAATCGGGTGTTCTCCTAATTCCACCAGCCCAACTAACGATATAAGTATAATCTTTTGTAGATGCAATATCCCAGGTGGTGTTATTTACAGTGGTTACAACCGGTAAAAAACGGGTTTTATATCCAGCCCAGATATCGTTATAATCATCCACACTGTCAACAGGTTGTGGTATATAGTTCCAGGATTCTCCATAATCTTTGGAAACTGCCAGTCCACCTCCGGTTTGTTGTGATCCTACTTCTGTTGATGAATCAAATATAGCAGACACCCAGATTATAGAATCGAGAACTGAAATTGCGGAAATACCGCCTCTTGCCATATTTTCGTCTCCGGAAAAATAGCTAAAAAATGAGGCACCAAAATTTGAAGTTTTACTAAGTCCGCCACCGGTTCCAAGCCAAATCAGAGAATCTCCCATTAAAGATATTTGGGTTACTCCATTACTGGCGAGACCTTCATAATATTCATCTCCATCATCAAGAGTTGGTTTTGCAAGAAAACAGGGCTGGGCTAAAATAAAATTAACCAGTCCGAAAAAAATCAAAATATATTTAATTATTTTTTTCATGGTTCCAATTTAAATGGGTTATCACTAACATCAAATCTATCAGGCATTTCTATATCATATATTTTTATTTTACAAAATTCAGAATCAATCATCCACGGAATTGTCCAGTTGTATGTGGTATCAGTTGTGGAAACAGTAGTAATTTCATAATAAACAGGATTAATTACATTAGAATTAATTGTGTATTCTAATTTTAAACTATCAATAAAGGCACTTTGCCATTTGATTTCCATCACTTCACCACATTGTAATGTGTCGGTTAGATCAGGATAAATAACAGTAACGCCAGGATTAGTGGCAGAAACTTTGAGTGTATCACTGGTAGCATCGGCCTTGTCTTTGGCATAAAATCGAAAGGTAAAGACTCCCTGATTTTTACCAGTCTTCCCATAAGGTTGGGCAACTGTAAAAATGCCATCATTTGCATATTCATCACCATAATGAATACCATCATCACTCATAACAAATGAACTATGAGTTAACACACTATCATTAGGATAAATAATGTCATATTTTATCATCACAATATCATCCAGTCCCTGTGGATCATAAGCGCGAATTTTAAAATTCAGAGTGTCACCACGTTCAAAAAAATCTGTTGCTTCAAGCATCACAATTACCGGTGGACTGTTTGTTGTAGCATTCTGTATTTTGGAATATAATTCACTTTCATTTCCATCAATATCAAAGGCCTGGGTTATACATCTGTAAACTCCCTCTTCGATATTTTCATTAAACAGGATAGAATAAACATTATCATCGATAATAATATCCCCATTTTCTCCATTATCGAAAAGTTTGCCACTATGTATCAATGAGTCTGTTTCCAGTGTATCAGCTACTTTATAATATAAATAGTAATCAACGGATTCAATATCAGCCTTCCCCTGGGGATCAACGACTTCGGCTGAAATAAAAATTGATTTGTTCTGTTGCGAATAGTTTAATATCAAACTTTGTATCTCCGGATTGGAGCCAATAATTTGCTCACCTGTCTTGTCATTACATGTAAAGAATAACATTCCAATTAAGATCAGGGAAATCAATGTCAGATATTTTTTCCATTTATTATTTTTCATAATTTGTCATTTTTCTAATTAACATAAAAGGCAGTCCATTCACCTTTTGATAATTGTTGGATTATTTTTCGTCCATAATCCTTAACTCTTTTTTCAAATTCTTCAGATTCATCCACAAGAATACCTGTAAATATAATAGGAGCTGTACATTTATTCCTAACTAATGTTGATAATAATTTCAAATTTGGCTCTTTCTGAATATTACTTACAATCAGATCATAGTGATATTCTTTCAGGGAAGTCACGTTACCAATATTTAAAACATACCCCTGCTTTAGATTATTCAACTCCATGTTTTCATTAAAGTTCCCAATGATATCTTTATCAATATCCCAGGAATCCACAAATTCAGCACCCATTTTTATAGCTGCAATTGTTAATATTCCTGTACCACAACCGGCATCTAAAACTTTCTTACTTTTTTTGAGATGTTGTTCTAATAATAACAATGCCATCTGGGTTGTTTCATGATTACCGGTTCCAAAAGCCATTCCTGGTTTAATAAATATTGGAATATCAACATCCTGGTGAGATTTCTCCCAATCGGGATAGATAGTGATTTTCTCAGTTAAAGGAATTGGAACAAAACCATCTTTCCATTGTAAATGCCAATCCTCCCATTCAATCACATCACTCCCAATAATATTTGCTTCAATATTAAACTGCTGGAGAGATTTGGTGATTTTGCTTGCCAATCCTGCTTCATCCTGAAAGGGAAAATAAATTTCGAATATATTCTCTTTTTCATCAATTCCAATACTTCCAAGATTTGAAACAATTGCCGGTACCAGGTCTTTTTGGTCAGCTTTGATTTCAAGTAATATTTTATTCCATTTTTTTTGCATTTTATTTTTATTAACCCCTGATAGCAATATTTATATCAAAGCCACCATTTCTGGTTGTTCTTTTTCCGGTTCTGAAATTCTCTGTAACTCCATACTGAAAAAATATCCCGCCTGTGATTTTTTGAGAAAATTTATAATTAATTTTAGGTGATATTTTCCAGGTAGTATTTTTATTAGTGACTGCAAATTTTCCCTCTTCAGCATTATTATTTCTTTGCTTTGTTTCCGAAGTAGCATAATCAAAAGTCATTTGCACTGTGATATCATTATTCATTCTTTTGGCTTTTAGGAAAGGAATCCAACCGAGGTCAAAACCACCTTTATATTTCCAATTTCCAGAAGCTGTAACATTTTGTTCATCGGTGATGCTGGTACCGGTTTGGGCGTTAGTAATAGTTTTTCCCTTTGTCATTCTGATTGTTGAAGATATCTGATTTTTGAATGTCATAGAAGAGCCAAAAAGTGGCTGGAAATACATTCTGTATGATGACTGAGTTTCTTCCCCATCTTTATAAGTAATACTTTCCTTACCACTAAATCCATGATCAAGGGAAAGATTTGTAAATATTTTATCCAGGAAACCAAATTTATTAAGACCACTCCAACGCACAGTATATTGAGGAAAAGGAAAACCATCTCTACCTGATTGGCCGGATGGAAAATATTCCCTGGCAAATGTCTCTCCGGTAGTCCCCCTGGAATCAGTATTTGACATTTGCTGAGAAAATGATAAACTGGTTGTAATACTCGATGAAATATTTAAGCCTGACCGTAAGGAAAAATCCACATTTTTTGATAGATTATCCGGATTAAGCCCAATCCCACCGTCGGTAGCAATTGGTAATCCAGGATCCTGAGTTAATCCGGTATGATAAAGAAGGTTGGGAGTACCAATTCGACCACCATTACTAGAACTCTGATTAACAGAATAGGTACATTGTATTGTCTGAATTTTTTTAAGTAAATTATCAACAATTTTTAATAGTTTGATATTTTTTTTGGGTTTCTCTTCGGTTGGCTCTTTATCTTTTGAATTATCTGTTTGCGGTGCCTTGTTGCGACCTCTACCACGATTACCTCCACGGCCAGTATTAGCGGATTGAGTATTTGCTTTAGATTTTGGTGATGTAAAAGATTTGAGAATATCTGCCAAATTTAAACTAAATGAAGTAGAAAGCCTGTTCTGATTACTCAGGTTATCAATATATGGTGTGGGGCTATTCATAGCTTCCTGCCATCGATAACTTCCTGAATAATTGAAAGTTGGGTTAAACCAGGAAAAAAGTTTCGGATTAAAGCTCATGGAATAGCTTTCAGAAGTATTAGTTGGCAGTCCCAGGCTTAAATCTTCAAGAATTTTTAGTTTATCACCTCTAAAGTCAAGTAGGTTATATTTACTGGTTTTTGTTGCGGAGAAATTTAAATTGTCCAGAATTTTATAGCCAAAATTTAGTGAACTATTAGCTCCAAATTGGTAAGAATCTTTTGTTTCTCCCAATCCTCTGGGAGTATTTCGAGATTTACTTTCTGATGAATTCAAGGAGATACTAAATTTATTTGGTAAATAATAGAAATGGAAATTCTCTAATTTTTCTCCAATCAGAGGCATTTTTGCTGCCCATTTAAAAGGACTAATATAATTATCACGGCCAAAAGGAATACTATATGATATTTTGCCTGAGTATGAAACTGAATTATTTGATTTTGTTTTAACATTGGAACTCTGGCTCTTTTTCATACTGCCGCTACATTTTAATTGATCAATTGTATATTTTGTCAGCCAAAAATCAGATGCTCTTTTTGAAAAAGAAGTATTAATACCATAACTTTCACTTAAAGTCTTTATTGAATCCGGGGCGTTATCACCTGCAAGTACATCTGCATTATCAGGTAAATATTTTGGTATTTTATCACTCTTGGAAATAGAACCAGTAATCGGAATTGTGATTCCCCATTTTGCCGGTAATAATTTATGCATTGAAAAACTTCCGCTCATACTCAAACTTTTACTGGTATTCAAACTGGCGGTATTCATACTTGGTCTTTCACTGACTGTATGAAAATCAGCATCTCTTCTATCAAGACTCACGTTGAACTTTGCCAGATCGGCAAGTTGGATAGAAGCCTTAGCCCGATATGCCACACCAGGGTCTTTTCTGACATCAGAAAGCCTTAATTCATCGAGCCAAAGTTCTCCATAAATCGGTTCTGTACCCTCATTTATCAAGCCGATTTCAAGCCGCTTGATCCTGGATATCATTGGACGTCCCTTAATTATCATCTCTTCGCCGGTGTACTGCCAGATACCATTGATTTTTTTGGTTTTTTTATAAATTCTTTTTTCAACAACTCCATCTTCATCATATTCGATAAAGTATTCCTGAAGCCCAATATCATTGGCAACAGGAAAGTCTTCTGCCGAATTAAAGGATTTTAAATATGTTAAGAAATCAATATCAACTTTAATATTATTATTACTATCCCAGCCAGGATAAATTGGCTGACGAATTTCATAAAACTGGGGATTTGAGCCACCCCTGCCAAATTTTAGAAAAAATGTTAAGGGAGTTTTTTCGCCTTCAATATAATTTCGGTTATGAGTGTGAATATTTTCACCCATTACAAATAATTTTATTTCTTTATATGTAATAAAACTTAAATCTTCCAAAAGCTCTTTATATGCTCCGGCAACAGATCCTGTATCAAGCCCGGGACCAAAATCATTAATCTTTAATACCAATGATTGCTCTTTAGCACGAATTTCATTAATTCGATCATATTCTCCCTGTACACCTTTAGGTGCAGTATATTGATCCGGATTATCTTCGGTATTGATTACTGTAATTGCAAATGTTTCTTCCTGTTCGACAAAACTACTATCTTCATTAATGGCGACTCCCAATTCCTGCCATTCATTTCCCACTAATTCAACTTTGGCAATACTTACTGTATCTTCTGTTGTAATGTCATCTATCCAGAGACGGCAGGCTTTGATAGTTTCCCAGTTCACATCTCCTTCAACATCATATCTTTCAAATTCACTGAGAGGAACACGGTATAATTTCCAACCATTTTTGGTTTCACTTTCAAAAAACTCTTCTTCGTCCAGAGAAGCGTCAAGGAAAAAATCTATTGTAAAATAATCATTACGCACATCAAGTACATAGTTACTGTTACGATCTTCCGTATCAGGATATAATCCATTAACATCCCTGGAATTTCCTTCAGTACCATTAATTCTTCTGTATTGTGGCGAACCATTTTCCCAATCCCAGTTATCGGAATGAGGATCATTTGTTTTTCTTTTAAATTCAGTCAGACCCGGGTCACCATAATACAAAGTATTTTCACTACCATCGGGATAAGTAACATTAATTGACTCTTCAGCGTCAAAGATACCATCAATCCCGGTATCTTCCGTATCTTCATCTAGTACATTATCCCCGGTCATACCGGCAATTGGTTTGTCCTCGGTACTGAGTTTACCATCCAGATATTGTTCTTCGCTAATGTCACCTAAATCGATATGCAGATGACCGGAATTCCCATGTATCCAAATTTCAAAAAATTTAGTTTTTGATTGAT
Organism: Fidelibacterota bacterium; assembly: GCA_029939575.1. GTDB lineage: Bacteria > Fidelibacterota > UBA2242 > UBA2242 > JAOZSR01 > JAOZSR01. Next base: position 33,588 of record JAOZSR010000022.1, on the reverse strand, counting down.
CATAATAACTTGGTGGAAAATAATAAGTAATACCGCCCCAGGCTTCTTTCTTTTTTTCATCAGTTGCATTTTTCCCTATTTCAGTTGCCCATTCAGGATCAACAACCAGATTCAAAATTTCGGTCATATTGTTTTGAGCACGGGTACTAACCTGTTTGTTGGGCCAAATGCTTTTTGTCGGTACTCCGCCATAAGGATTATACCAAAAAGTATAACCTCGTTGGGATTCTTTTTTATCAATAGGGATAGAAGTCTGAGTCCAATATCTCCTCATAATCGGGGCAGAAGTAATTCGTTTGGCACCTTCAAAATCATCAATAAAGCCCACACCATTGGGGTCACCGGTTTCTTTATTACTTAAAGTATTTGGATTTGGATTTACCCTGGCAATTTCACCTTCAATAGATATTTTAGAAGGCTGGTCTGTTTCTATTATTGGTAAAAAATCTATAGCCCTGGTGATAAAATTCAAATCCTTACTATAGGCACCATTTAAATCCCATACAAAATTTCGGATAGGCTCATATCCGACATCAACTTTTTCATCAACCACTGATTTACTAAAATACAAAGCAGTACCGCCAATAAATGCATTATCACCAAAATCGTATTGTGCCCTGGCTCCCATAATCGTTTTTTTATCTAATTGAAAAAACTGGTCTTTCTCAAATTTTACATCAAGTTTTGCATCAGGATTTGTTGCATTATCAGTTAACAATGTCAGGGTTCCGGAAAAATAATCAATTGTATAATCGATTCCTTTTTGCAATGTTTGCCCCTGTAGGGTAACAACTTCACTGCCATCGATCACCATTGGCCCTAACTGAATAATAGAACTTCTGTTTTCATATTTATATACAATTTTAAATTTAGAGGCCTGATTAATATCACTCTGACTTTTGGCATCATAAATATCAGAACAATCAAATTCTTCTTTAATATATGGATTTTCATTACCAGTATATCCCTGGTTCTCAACATCCGAAGAAAAAGGGCGTAAAAATGGCAACCATAGTTCTCCTGATTGCAGTTTTATAATATTACTATTATCAACATCAATAATATCGTCCGGTGTGGCTGCTCCATTAACATCTTTTATATCAAGACCGAATTTTGAAATCCAGGTCTGCCCATCCTCATCACGTTCCTGTTCAGCCAGGTCTCCATTTGTAAAAACAATGTTTAATTCAAATCCTTCAGGATTAATTCCTGAAGTTCCAAGGTAATAAACATTTTTAAACTCTAAATTCCAGCATGGATGAGAAGGGATCATTTCCTGTGGTTTAATTAATTTTAATATGATATCACTGGTGTCTGTTTCTGCCCGGTCCCAATTTCCGTACTCCCTGTTAGTGATAGTATTTCCTTCCGCATCAGCCAGCCTGTAAACAACAGCCAGAATCTCTGAATCCTGCACATAGTTAGCCATACGAATATATCCCTGGTTAGGAGCCAAAAAATAATCCTGATTATAAACCAGTCGTTTAAAAAATCGTTCTTCTTTATAATCTTCAGATGGATTATTTGGATCAACATAAGCTGTACCCCAGACAGTTCCCGCTAAACCCTGAGTTACGGATTTATAAACTTCCAGATCTTTGACTTCTTCCGGACTAATTTTAAAAACACCTTTATAATTTCCATCGTCCAGAAATCCTTCATACATCTGTTTACGAAAAAGTGTATCAAGATAAAAATAGACACCTTTTCGATATTCATAATCTTTTACAGAACCTGTCGATTCCTGGGAACCACCATCTATACTAAGTTTTTCTTTTTTTCCTTTTTCAATACTGGCGATGGCGGTGACGTTAATACCGCCAAACTTCATTTCTGATTTCAAACCAAACAATCCGTTATTTTTCCCTGAAAAAGTCACATATTTTGTCCCTGGTAATGAAAGTGAAATATTACCAGCCATAACTTTTTGTACAATATCATCTTCATGACCTGTATAAATAATTTTCATGGCATTTTCAAAATCAAAATCTCTTTCAGAATCCTGATCAACCAAAATAGATATCCGGTCACCGATTTTTCCTTCTATGTTTAATTGCTGTTTCTGATCAATAATAAAGGAAGTTGATTTTCCTTCTCTGAAACCAGCTGCAACCTGAGAACGTTTTTGATTCTGAAGTCTCCCATTAATATTGATATTTCCAGATACCTGGAGTGACACTCTCTGACCGGCTATATCTGCACCGATTATCTCAATTTTTGAGCCTGATCCGGATTGTTTGCTTTTAGCATCATTTGTGGCTTTTACCAGCATATCATGAAATGCATTTCTTAAATATTGCTTTTTTCTAAAATTATAATCATCAATAAGTGAAATTCCCCTGGGGTACAAAATATCACATCCCTCGAGTTGTTTGGTAAAAAGCAGGTTTTTACCTTGAGAATCCATGGTAATCGAACTTTTTGCGCTTTTAAAATTTATTTTTAAAATAGAATTATTTGTGGAATCATAATTCGATGAAATGAGATTCAGACCCTGAGGTGTGTTATATTCCATAGATACAAAACGCTGAGATAGCCAATCTATATTTATTGGGAATACAACACCACCGGTATCGGCCGGGCTACTGTTGGCAGCCAAGGATATTTTTAATATAAATAGAAATATACAATAATATTTTATTACTCGTGAAGAAATAGAAGACACCTCTTACTATTAATTATTTACCAGGTTAATATTTTTTAACATTCAGAACGTTGTAACAATCTTTAGGATAAACCTCAATCTTTAATATTTAGTAAGGGTAAATTTTCTAATATATTTTTATGAAGTGCTTTAAAAGCTTTTCCCCTGTGACTTATTTCATTTTTTTCTTTAATTGTTAATTCAGCAAAGGTTTTATTAAGATCTGGTAGAAAAAAAACCGGATCATATCCAAACCCGCTATTTCCCCGACGATGATCCAGGATAATTCCTTCTACACTCCCAAAAGCAGTTAAGACTAAGTCTGGGTGATAAAAAACAGCACATGTCTCAAATCTGGCTGTTCTTTCCATTTCAGGAAAAGATTTCATTTCAAACAAGAGTTTTTTAACATTATCGTCATAAGTTACATTTTCTCCTGCATATCTTGCAGAATAAATACCCGGCGCGCCATTCAGTGCATCAACTGCAAGTCCGGTATCATCTGCGATAGTGGGTAATCCTGTAAATTCGAACAAAATCATAGCTTTCTTTAATGCATTATCTTTTAATGTGTTCCCATCTTCCACTACTTCCGGAGCATTAGGAAATTCAGCCAGTGTTTTAAGATTTATACCAGATATCTGAAAAATCGAAATGATTTCTTTGATTTTATCTTTGTTATTTGAAGAGATTAAAATATTCAATATTATCCTTTTTTCTCGCCTTTACTCGCCCTCAATTCACATTGTCAAAATGTGGGAAATGTTATTGAAATTTCTATTTAATGTCAAGCAAATAAAATGAACAGGGTAAACTAATACATGGTTTGAGTGATGAAATAGTAATTGGTTGCCAGTAATTGCCGACTGATTTTTTGATACTTGTGGCTGGCATTCAATAACTAAAAATTATAGTCTGATTTAAATATTTGTGTTTTAAATCAAAAAAAAACAAATTACGATAATAACTACTTGATTTTAACAATATTTAACCATAATCTAAAAAGTAAATTTTAAACAGGAGGAAATTATGAGCAAAACTTTTGTAAAACAGATTGTTGTATTTATTTTGTCAGTTCTTTTTTGTGTCAATTTAGCATTTGCACAGGATCTTGGGGCGAGTCTGGAATCAATGTTAAAAGATAATGCTGTCGGATATGTTCAACCACTGGTAACCGGATTTGGAACAGCGATGAACAGTGGCCTTTATAAAAAAGCCAGCGTTAAAACAGGCTTACTACCAATTGGTTTTGATTTTGGTATTGTAACTGGTATAGGTATTGTACCGGATGATAAAATGGATTTTGAATATTCACTATTGGAGAATGTAATTCCTTTTCCCTTAAGTGATATAGACGGTAATCTTCCGGATATTGAACTAAATTTTGGTGATCTGTATGATGCAAGTTCAGAGACAACTCCAAATATTGCCAGTGACGAAGACGGTACGGAACTAACCCCAAAAAGCAATTCTGAAATTGTCGATGCAATTATTATAAAACTTGGAGAAGAAGGCATTTCAAATCCTGAATTATTCAGATCTACTTTGGAAAGTAATCTGGATATAGATGGTCTGGTCACAGCTTTTAAATTTCCTTCCGGGCTTAACGCAAGAGCAATTCCGGCTCCAACAATTCAGGCTAATGTTCGGGTTCCTTTTGGTATTGAAGTCTCTGTCAGAGCTTTGCCGGAAATTGATTTAGACGATTTTGGTTCAATAAAAATGTTTGGTGCCGGACTTAGAAAATCTTTACCTGTACCAATAATTAACGTCACAGCCGGTGCATTTTATCAAAAACTGGAAATCGGAGATTTGTGTACAGCTACTAATCTTAACTTTCATGTAGAAGCCGGAAAAACAGTTGGTTTGTTGTTTCTAAAAGTATCACCCTATGTCGGTGCCGGATTGGACAAATCAAGTATTGAAGTAAATTATGATATTCCAGCTGGTTCAATACCTGGTATTAATGAGGTGCAGAAAGTTAGTTTTGATTTAGACGGCGAAAATAAAATGCGCGTAAACGCAGGTTTAACCCTGCAACTAATCCCTTTTACATATCTTAATATTGAGGCTTCGAAAGGCGAATATATGTCGGCTGCAATTAGCCTTGGGTTAATTTTAAATTAATATTATAGTTATATCATATATAAAAAGGCAGCTAATAGCTGCCTTTTATTTTATTGTATATTTTTGGGGAGAATAGCTCTGATGAAAAAACTATTATTAATTATTTCAGGCATTTTATTTTTTATTAATCTTCTTTTTGCACAGAACCCTTATCATATTGGTTGGAAAAAAGATGGAATTATTCTGGGTACAAGTGCTACAATTGCCATTGTCGGTCAAACAATGAAATCAAGCATGGATCCATTATCAGAAACAAAAATCAATTCTTTGTCTTCCGATGATGTAAATAAATTTGACAGGAGAGCTACAGAATATTTTTCCGAAAAGGGTGATTTGACCAGTGATCTCATTCTTTATGCCAATCTTGCTTCTCCGTTAGGTTTAAGCCTGCAGCACAATTCTAAAAATGATTTAATGACACTTGGAGTAATGTATTTGGAAACCGGGATTTTGGGTTACTATTTACCTGTAATCGTAAAAGCTTCTACAAAAAGAACACGTCCTTTTGTTTATAATTCAAAAGTACCTATGGATATTAAAAAAGATTCTGATGCCAGGTGTTCTTTTTTTTCCGGGCACACTACTTTAGCTTTTGCTTCATCAACTTTTTTTTCAACTGTTTTTTGTGATTATTTTCCCCAATCAAAATGGAAACCCTATATTAAAGCCGGTTTCTTTATTTCTGCTTCAGCAGTAGCTTCTTTGAGATTTACTTCAGGAAACCATTATCCTACAGATATATTAACCGGGGCGGTTGTTGGCAGTGCAATTGGATATTTAATCCCCTATACTCACAGAATTGACCAGCAGAAACTTTTTTCTTTAATTCCGTCAATCACAAAAAATAATTTTAGTTTGAATTTAGTTATAAATCTGTAATCCAAAATCATTAACCTATATTATTAATGAAGTTCTGCCAATATGATATTTTGGCACTAAAAATGATTGATATAGTTATTAACCTAAAATTAAATTTTAAGCTAATGATTCTATTTATACTTCGTTAATTCAAATATTTCAGGTTAATTTTCCTATAGATTTTTATTACTACTTTTAGATTGGAATCATCCTGACACACATTTATATTAAGTCGTTTTTCGAATCTTTTTTCTAATCTGGAAGTAGAAATCCAATAAAGTACCAAGATACGATATATTGGCTTGTTTAGATTAAAGAGAAATATTTTAATGGAGAATTATTATGCAAATTGGAATCATTGGATTACCTTATTCCGGTAAATCAACAATTTTTTCTACTTTAATGCAACACAAAAGTGACCAGGCTGGTTATAAAAATAAACAGGAAGCGGTGAAGGGAATTGTAAAAGTTCCTGATACCAGACTAGACCAACTTTCTGATATTTTTAATCCAAAAAGTAAGGTAAACAGCACCATAGAATATATCAAAGTTCCGGGCTTTGAAAAAACAAACAAGCAGGGCTCCGGTTTGCCTCCCCAGTTTATTGCGAATGTTAAAACTGTGGACGCTATTTTGTTAGTGATCAGGTCATTTGAAAATGAACTTTATCCCCACCCCTTTGACTCAGTAAACCCCAAAAGAGATATTGATTATATAAATTCCGAAATGCTCCTGTCTGACCTTACAATAATTGAATCAAGACTGGAAAAGTTGGAAAAATCCATTAAACAAACCAAAAAAGATATTGAAATTAAAGAACGTGATCTTTTGAAGCGATGTGAAGATTTTTTAAATCAGGAAAAGCCATTACGTGAAATATCTCTTACAGATGAAGAAGAGAAAACTTTACGCGGATTCCAGTTTTTAACTGCAAAACCATTGTTATATGTTCTAAACATTAATGAAGATGATATCTCTGGTATTGACAATTTATTAGAAAAATATAAGGAATTTTCTCGTCCTTTTATTGCCTTTACTGCATTATGTGGAGAAATCGAAAAAGAGATCGCCGAACTTGATCCGGAAGACCAACAGACTTTTTTACAAGACCTTAACATTTCAGAACCGGCATTACATAAATTAATCAGAAGTTCCTATGAATTACTTGGCTTAATATCTTTTTTCACGGTGGGAGAAGATGAGTGCAGAGCCTGGACAATTAAAAAGGGCAGTAATGCTCAACAGGCTGCCGGTGCAATCCATTCAGACCTTGAACGAGGATTTATTAGAGCAGATGTAGTATATTTTCAGGATTTGTTAACAAATGGTAGTTTAAAAGCGTGCAAAGAAAAAGGTGTGCTGGGATTAGAGGGAAAAGAATATTCCGTAAAAGACGGAGATGTTATGGAAATCCGTTTTAATGTATAACAAATGGCATAATATTTTTTTGGGATTTTTCAACAAGAAAAATCAAAGCATTATTTCCGGCATCGAATAATTTTCTTGATTATACCATAAGATGGCATAATCCATGGTCTCATTCTGATTAATAACTATATCATAATCTCTGTGTTGATTTTCTATATTTTTTACATGGCTCTTATAACTTCTGGCACATAATAAGGCGGAAATAAGCATTAATATTACAATTATAAACAATCTTGGTATTTTCTTTTTTGACAAAATAACTCCTTAATAAATAAAAAATCTCCAATTTTATAGAGATGTTATGAAATTTTTAATATTTTATGAAAAATTTTGTAGGTAACAAATGTAGGGTCTAGACTTTACTTTCTCCTTATTATAAACAACTAACCTGTAGATAGTATAAAACTTTTTTTTTATGATGTCAATAAAAAATTAACAAAAAACAAAAAAATATTCTATTTTAAAAAATAAAGTCAAATTACAATCAATCTTATATGCGTCTTTATACTTCCATTGTAGAAATCCGAAAATAAGATCTTGGGAAATTATTTTTTAAGATTTCTTAAAAAAGTTCACAAAAGGATTTGCAGTTTCTTTTGCTTGTTTCATAGTTGCGGCTTCGGCATAAATTCTAATAATCGGCTCTGTATTAGATGGTCGCATATGTACCCATCTATCTTCCCATATAAATTTAACACCATCGTCAAGATTGATTTGATCAGTATCAGCAATTTCAATTAATTGATCAATTGCTTGATTAATATCAATTGTTCCGGCTTCAACTTTTGTTTTGAATATTTTATATTGTGGAATATCCTGCAAAATTTTTGAAAGCGGGATATTTCTCTCAGTTAATAATTGCATAATCAGTGCTGTTCCTACCAGGGAATCTCTCCCAAGGTGTGAATCGGGAAGAATTATTCCCCCGTTACCTTCACCACCAATCAAAGCATCTTCCTCTGCCATCTTCTTAACTACATTTATTTCTCCTATAGCTGTACGTATTACTTTTGCACCATATTTTTCTGCGATATCATCAACAGCCATAGTAGTGGAAAGGTTCGTCACAATAAGTTTTTTGGAGCTAAAGGCTTTGGTAAGTACCAGTTCAGAGGCAAGGACTAGTGTATATTCTTCGGAGATTGGCTCTCCAAGATCAGAAACAATTGCAAGCCTATCACCGTCAGGATCTATTGCCAAACCAATATCGGCCTTGTTTTTTTTAACTGCTTTTATCAAATCTCCCAGGTTTTCTGGTAGAGGTTCAGGCTCATGAGGAAAATCTTTAGTACTGTCACAATGTATTTTAATTACTTCACAACCAAGCCTTGTCAATAATTCAGGAATTGCTTTATATGCAGCCCCATTAACGGCATCAACAACAACTTTGTATTTTTTCCTGGCAATTTTATCTATATTAATATAAGGTAATACAATAGTTGAATTAATATGATCCTTAAGAGCATCTTTATAATCAATTAATATTGTTTCCTCCCTGTTTGGTTCAGGCATATTATTTTCAAGTTCTTTTCGTCTGTTTTGTAATGTTAACATTTGTTCGCTATCAAGAAATAACCCATCACTTTGAATAAATTTAATACCATTCCAGGGAAGTGGATTATGGCTTGCAGTAATCATGATACCACCATCAGCCTGTAAAAACCAGGTTTCATATTGAACAGTTGGTGTTGGACAAATCCCAAGATCAATTACATTTGCACCACTCTCTCTGATTGTTTCAATCATGGCTTTGACTATTTTATTCCCGCTTTTCCTGGTATCTCTACCAATTACAATTCTATGACCATTCATCATTTCACAGAATGCAGCGGCATAAGCTTTAACAAATACATCAGTTAATTCCTTATCATGGGCTCTGACTCCGGATAGGCTTTCGATTAACATTGTTCTCCCTATTTAATTTAAAAATTTATTTAATTATCCAAGGTAAACCCGCAGCTTACTACTTCGGGATTTATGCTTTAAACGACTAATAGCTTTTTCTTTAATCTGTCGAACTCGTTCTCTTGTCAAATGGAATATTTCCCCAATTTCATTTAGGGTTAGCGGATAATCCCGATCAATTCCAAAGTACATGGAAATTACCTCTTTTTCCCGTTCTTTCAAACCACTTAATACTCTTTTAATATCTAATTTCAAAGATTCATGAAAAAGATTGTTATCAGGTGATTTCTGATCTTTGTCTTCAATAATATCTAAAAGGCAGTTTTTTTCACCACTTTTTACCGGTTCATTTAAAGAATGGTGACGTCGGGATATTTTAATTGATTCTGTTACATCGGTTTTCTTCAAATCAAGCCCGTTGGCGATTTCAGCCTGACTAGGAGCACGTTCATATTGATGTTCAAGTAATTCTGCTTCTTTTGTAATTTTACTAATAGTACCAACCCGATTTAGAGGTAATCTGACTATTCTTGAATGTTCAGCAAGAGCTTGTAAAATAGACTGTCTGATCCACCAAACAGCATAGGAGATAAATTTGAATCCCCTTGTTTCGTCAAATCGATCCGCTGCTTTAATTAATCCAAGGTTGCCTTCATTAATTAAATCTGTTAACGGCAATCCCTGTCCTTGATAATCTTTGGCTACACTAACAACAAAACGCAGGTTTGCTTCTGTAAGTTTAATTAATGCGCTTTGTTCGCCATTATGCACCAGTTCTGCTAATCGAATTTCTTCATCTGGTGATAATGGCTCATATTTGCCAATTTCTTCCAGATATTTACTTAATGAACGATTAGACTTATGACTATTTTTTTCCCGTTTTTGCATATCCCTTTCCCCCATTTTTTTACTACCAATTTCTTTAACATACAAATAAAAGGCTATAGTGTCAACTCTAAATGCAAAATAAATGACTAAAAAAGTAAAAAATCTTTGAAAAAAGTAAGATTTACCACTATATGGTGTATTCTTGTAGTAATTTATAGCATGCCTGATTGATATTTTTATCTACTCGAATCATGTCTCTTTAATGAATTAATTTGATTATTTTATTCATTATCAGAGTAAAGAATTAACCCATAGCAGGTAAAAGGATTTTTTGATACTTTAGGTGTATGGCTCAATGTGATTTATAGTGGGTAAAACCTCTTTATGAAACAAAAAATTGATGCACACGGGACAAATTTTTTGGAAAGTTGGTAGTGAATGGAAATTTTAAAACCAGTTAAGTGGTTTTCATCAATTTTGAATTGCCACGAGTTTATGATTTGACGTGAATTTATGAATTACCACGAGATTTATCTCGTGGTAATTCAAATCGGATGTCAATTCAAATCATTGATTAATCTAAAAAGATATAAAGAGATCTTAAAAAATCCATTTACTTAAATTTCACTAACCATTGAGAATCATATAGAGTCAGGTTTTTTATCTAAGTGACGAGTTTAAAGTAATTTATATTATAATTAGGGTTATTTTTAATTATGAACAAGTAAAAAAAAGAGAATAGAAGTTATATCATTTCTTTAAGATAACTTCTGTAGAGCCCCAGTCTGCTCTTGAGCCTGATGCAAGCCGGTATTTTTCAACGCTTGTATTTTTTTTTAATTCGTTGTGTACAATTGTTTTTAAAGTTGATATACCTTTCCCATGAATTATTCGCAAATTTAAAATACACTTTTTCTGACATTCAAGAATATACTCAGGCAATAAAGCTTTTACATCAGATGGTTTAAATAGATGCAGGTCCAGCACCCCGTCGATTGGAATCTCAAAAAGTTGCGATTTTGCAACTTCATCATAACCGTGTCTTGCTTGTTTAATAAATTTTTTTAAAAGATACTTATCCTTTCTTCCACTACAATTTTCTACACCGGTATGAACATCAACTCCGGCAGGTTTTACAAAAATTATGGCTTCTTTAACATTTTCCGGATTAAGCCCGCCTGCAAGGATTACTGGTTTGGGTGATACTTCAACTAATTGTTTGCTAATTTCCCAATCATGGGTTTTCCCTGTAGCGCCACTGGCTCCGGTAAGAGGATCAAAAGTATCAGTAATATAATAATCAACCAGATTATATGTTTCGTGAATCAAATTTTCCAAATATTCCAGGTTATTTTCTTTAATTACAAGACTCTTTATTATTTTAATCTTTGGAGCTAAAGATTTTAAAATCTGTATTTCCTGAATCTCAATTTCACCATGCAATTGAACAATTGGAGTCCTTAAATAGTTACAAAAATTTATTATTTCTGTAGCCTTACTCAGATAAGTAATTAATACAAAGTTTTTAAAATGGGTCTTCTTAATGATTTTTTGGACTTCCTCTTCCTTAAGATCTTCTTTATTGACCGGTAATCTTAAGGGAAAACCTAAAAAATCCACTCCTGATTTAATTAATAATTCTGCCTCTTCAAGATCAATAATACCGGCAACTTGGATAATTGGATTCATTATTTATTTTCTAAAGGGAGCAGGCCAGAAGTTTGGTAAGTCTGCAGTAAATGTCATTTCTTCTTTTTTTGTAGGATGAATAATTTTTAAAGAATGCGCATGCAGGGCAATAGACTTGTCTGGTAAAGTAGAGTTTGAACCATACCTAAAATCACCAAGTAACGGAAAACCTCTATGAGAAAACTGTACCCTGATCTGATGATGTCTGCCAGTCTCAAGTTTAACTTCAACCATTGATATTTTATCTAAATACTTAAGTAATTTAAAACTTAATTTGGCGAGTTTACCATTTTTCTTTTTTGTGATTACGCTTTTTACATCTTTTCGTAAAATCATATCAGAATATTTGTCTTCCTGCGGTACTAATCCGTGAACCAGGGCGTAATATTTTTTTTCAGGTAAACGTTTTCTAAACTGATCAGTAAGTCTTGAGGCTGCTTTTGATGTTCTGGCCAATACTATAACTCCGGAAACCGGACGATCAAGACGGTGCATTAATCCTAAAAATACATTACCGGGTTTATTATATTTTTCTTTGATAAATTCTTTGCAAATATCAAGTAAAGAGATATCCCCGGTTTTATCTCCCTGGACAAGCATTCCGGCAGGTTTGTTCACAACTAAAAGATGATTATCAATATATATAATTTCAGGTTTCATATCAGTCGTAATATAAGATAATAAAATGAAATTTTGGGGAAAATATTTGACGAATTAGGAATTTTTTTACTGTTTGACAGGTCTTGCTATCATTGTTTTTCAGAAAATAGGGGTAAAGGCTGAATTGTTTTTGTACCACAATATAGATAAAAAGCAGGTGAAAGTCGCCAAAACTTTCACCTGCTTTTAAGTAATTATTCTTTAATTCTACAAGAGTCCCAATATAAATAAATACATAAACTAATAAACATAAAAAAACCGAGAATTTCAGCCGGAGCGGATTCAGCCCAGTGCTCAGTTCCGATAGCTTTAATTAAAGTCCATTCATCACCAAAAGCCATTTGACCAAAAAAGATAATAAAGGCAGCAACTACACCCATAATAGCTCCTCCGGCGATAAAACCGGAAGCGATTAGAGTTCCTTTCTCTTTTCTTTTCTTAACTAATGCCTGGTTATCACTGGATTTTCCTACAAAATGAGCAATCAGACCGCCAAATAAAATCGGTGTATTCAAATAAATTGGTAAATACATACCAAGAGCAAATGCCAGTGGCGGAACTCCGATGAATTCTAAAATTATTGCCAAAAATACACCTGCAATGTAAAGAGTCCATGGAGCAGGACTTCCAGTCATTAATGGTTCAATAACGGCAGCCATAGCCGAAGCCTGGGGTGCTTCCAGGGCATTTGGACCGGCTTCTGCGCCAAAACCAAAAGTTTTGTTGAGAACCAGGATAACAAAACCTACAGAGGCAGCTGCAAGTAAAGTACCTGCAAATTTATATCTCTGTTGTACTCTTGGAGTAGTACCCAACCAATATCCAATTTTTAGATCTGAAATAAATGCTCCCGACATTGATAAAGCGGTACATACTACTCCACCGATAATCAATGCAGCCAACATACCTTTTTCTCCGGTTAAACCAACTTTTAGTAAGATAACAGAGGATAAAATCAAGGTCATCAAAGTCATTCCGGATACCGGATTAGTTCCAACAAGAGCAATTGCCCTGGCTGCAACAGTTGTAAATAAAAATGAAATAATCAAAACAATCAGGATACCAACTATTGCGTGTCCAAAATTCATTTCAACAACACCAAACAAGAAGAAAATAAATAATGCAATAAAGGTCAGGAAAAGAAAAATTGCTATCCATTTCATTTTCATATCTTTTTCTGTCCTTAATACGGAACCCTCTTCAGAATGTAGTCCTCCGGTAAGTTCATTCATCGCGATTTTGAAAGCACCGGCAATAATTTTTGATGATTTTAAGATACCAATAATTCCTGCGGCAGCAATCCCACCTATACCAATATGGCGAACATAATTGGTGAAAATTTCCTGCGGTTGCATATCTTTAATTAAAATTGTTGCAGGAGGTACAACATCAACTAAATGTTGCCCAATATAATAAAAAGAAGGAATTAATACCCACCATGCCAGGAAAGAACCACAGGCAATAATCAGGGCATACTTTAAACCGATAATGAAACCCAAACCGGTAACTGCCGCGCCAATATTCACTTTCAAAACCAGTTTCCATTTATCTGATAAAGCTGCTCCCCAGCGAAAAACATTAGTAGACACAACCTCTTTCCATAGTCCCAAACCGGCAATACAGAAATCGTAAATACCTCCAATAGCAGCCGCAACAATCAATACTTTTGCTTGCTCACCACCGGATTCACCAGCCACAATAACTTCTGTAGTTGCTGTAGCTTCCGGAAAAGGAAATTCACCATGCATATCCTTAACAAAATATTTTCTAAAAGGAATCAGAAATAATATTCCTAATATACCTCCAAATAATGAGGCCAGAAAAATTTGAAGAAAACTTACATCGAGTCCAAGAATATATAATCCCGGAATTGTAAAAATTGCTCCAGCTACAATAACTCCCGATGAAGAACCGATTGATTGAATAATTACATTTTCCTGTAAAGCATTTTTACGTTTTAGCATCACAGATGTACCAACAGCTAAAATAGCGATTGGAATAGCAGCTTCAAAAACCTGGCCGATCTTTAAACCCAGGTAAGCAGCTGCCATGGAAAATAATACTGAATAAAACAGTCCCCATAGTAATGAATACATTGTTACTTCCGGTACGACTTTGTCTGCTGGAATTACCGGAATAAACTCTTCGCCATCTTTTAACTTTCGGTAAGAATTTTCCGGAAGTTTAATTTGAGTTGGTTGAGAATTTGACATTGACCCCTCCATATTTTCTATTAAATAAAATTACCCTAAAATATGCAACTTAATTAATTAAAAATTCAAGGGTAATTTTATAAATTATCTAACCTGATAAATTTATAACTACCAAGTCACAATTATTTGAAAAGTTTAAATTAATAGGAAGGTATATAAAATCAATGTTTTAAATTTAATACTCAACTTATTCAACAATGATTATCAATAATAATATAATTTAAATGTAAAGGGGGTTACCTTGTTTTGGTCATCATTGTGTTTTTGAGTTTACCAGATAATGCTTCAAAACATTTATCAATTTCCTGATCGCTCAAGGTATCAAGCCAGTTTCTGACTTTTTTGCTATATTTACTTGTCCATTCAAAATAGGCATTTTTGCCAACATCAAATCCACAATTCTGGCTGGCAATAAATTTATATTTTTCCATTTCTGAAATTTGAATTCCCATTTCTTTTTCATGTCTCGATAACTGTTTTAATTCACATGCTGTGTTAATCATAATTCCCCATAAACTAATATCTAAAAACTAAAAGGTACTAAAATAAATCCCTCGTTGGTAATTTAGTTTATGCAATCGTTTGTGTCAATTGGTTTTTTTTATTTTTTTAAACTTTTTTCTTTTGTGTCTTAATGCGTAAAGTTTAAATAATTACATGTCAAAAATAATACAAAAATATATTCTTAAATTAAAAAATAAATAGGAAGTAAAATAATTTTACCTCCTATTTTGATAATATCAAAAAATTAATTTGGTGTATGAAATTTTCTCAAAATACTTGATGAGTTAGAAACACTATTATCTGAGGAATAACTTAGTACTTTCCAAAAATAATCAGTACCGGTGACTAAGTCTGGACTTGACGGATATTGAATCTCTACACTAATCCCGCTAGTCGGTTGAGCAATAGTCTCCTGCCAAATAACTTCCCCGTCATAATTGTCTTTTATCACGATCTCATATTTTTCTGCTCCTTCTAATCTTTCCCAATTAAAAGTAGGACGCAGATCCGAGACAGTTTCATTGGCTGCAGGTGTATTTAAAATCACAATCGGGAGTGCTAAATCTGATTTATGCTGAGTTGGACCACTGATTTTATTACCCTTATCAACAGCAGTAACCCGATAATAATACTTTGTGCTTAAATCTATTGCAGTGTCGATATATGTTGTTTCTTCACATAAGGTTAATAGGTATTCTGCATCTGCTCCAAAAGATGCATTGGTATGCCTGTAGATTTGATAATGAGAAAAATCTGATTCGCTGTTTGCATCCCAACGAATTTCAATAAATGGTTTAAAGGGTTCCAAATTAGGTAAGTTGTATCCATATACAATTAAATTTGATGGGATTGCCGGAATATATATATTATAAGGTGAATATTCCAAAACCTCACTCATTGCACTTTCATTACCAGATTTATCAAAAGCAGATAATTTATAATAATATGTAGTATCATAACTTAATCCAATTTTAGTATATTCAGTTTCATCGTCATCGAATTCCATCAATAACTGAAATCCTTCGGTAGCACTTGTTGTTGATAAATAAAGATTATAGCCATCCAGATCATTTTCTGTATTCTCGTTCCAGGTTATTTTAATTGCATCTTCAAAACTAACATCTTCATCTACACTAAGACCGGTGGGAATTGCAGGTGCTGTAAAATCATCTTCAGCCTCCTCAGTGGCTGTTGGTTCAGTACAAAGTGATAGGAATAGCAATGAAACAATAATTAAAATTTGTAATAAGTTCTTCATTTTGTCCTCCTTTTTTTAATAGTTAAAAGTAATATCTCTATAATTGACATTCAATACTAATATTTAATTATTTAGTGTCTTTTGATATAAATCACTTTTATCTAGTATTAAACAGAATCAAATTATCTATTATGATTGAATTTATATAATTTATTTCTTAATAATGACAATTCCGTAAAAAGTAAATTTGCTGTCATTCTGAATGACGTACGAATGTTTACAATCAGGTTTTTGACTGAAAGAATCTCCTACAATTATCGACCAGATTCTTCGTTGCTACGCTGCCTCAGACTCTGTCCGGCTACCCACGGAAAGACAACTTCAAACCTTTTTACGATTCCATTAATAATAAATTTTCATTTAATTGTTATTTTTTTTATACTGTGATAATATCACTCAAATTGTTGGACTATTCAAGAATATTTTATATTTTTATTGGTATTTGAAACTTTATAATAAACATGAAAAAAAGATGGAATAAATCCAATTTCAACCTGGTTTCCTGGAAAAAAAGAAATAAAAATCATCTATTTTATAAAGTTGTTAAACTATATATATTCAAATTAACACTTTATTAGGAATTATATTTGATCAACTCAATTAAACAAAGAGCAAAAAAAATTTTATTACGTTTGAAAACGGAATATCCGGGTTCAAAATGTTCATTAATCTATCAGAATCCACATCAACTGCTGATCGCAACAATCTTATCTGCCCAGTGTACAGATAAGCAGGTAAATAAAACCACTATCCAACTTTTTGCAAAATATCGGTCAGTTAATGACTTTGCAAATGCAGATATTGAGGAATTAAAACAAATTATTAAATCAACCGGATTTTACAACAATAAGGCGAAATCGATTATATCTTCAATGAAAAATATATCTGAAAATTTTAGTGATAAATTCCCAAATAATCTGAAAGATCTCATTTCTTTACAAGGTGTAGGGCGTAAAACCGCCAATGTTGTTTTGGGTGAAATTTTTAACATCCCGGGAATTGTAGTTGATACTCATGTAAAACGTTTATCCTTAAGAATGGGCTTGGTAAAAAATACAGACCCTGGGAAAATTGAATCCGATTTAATGAAAATCATTCCTAAGGAAAATTGGATAGAACTTGGACATCTTTTCATAGATCATGGTAGAGCAATTTGTTCTGCCAGAAATCCAAAATGTCCTAACTGTTTCCTTGCAGACAATTGTTTGAAAATCAATATTCCATAATAAATTATTGGAGGAAAAATGGCTTATTTAGGATGTCATATTTCAACATCAGGTGGCGTTCATCTGTCACCTGAAAGAGGAAAAAATCTTGGGTGTGATGCAATGCAAATATTCACAGCCAATCAAAGAAGGTGGACTAATCCAAAGTTAAAGGAAAATTTTATAACTGAATATCATATTCAGTTGGAAAAAAACGGGATTCACACTGTAGTGTCTCACGATTCTTATTTAATTAACCTGGGTTCGCCTGATAAGGAAAAGTTGGAAAAATCCAGGAATGCATTTATAGAAGAAATAGAACGAACAGACTTATTAAAAATCCCCTTTCTGGTTTTTCATCCCGGCTCTCATTTGGGCACAGGTGAGGATTTTTGTATCAAAACAATTGCGGAAAGTTTAAACTATACAATTGAATCAACACCGAATTCCAAAACCACCTTATTGATTGAAACTACAGCAGGGCAGGGAACCAATGTAGGAAATAAATTTGAACATCTCAGGGATATTATTGATTTGTGTCAGTATCCTGATAAACTTGGAATTTGTCTGGACACCTGCCATGTTTTTGCAGCAGGTTATGATATTATTTCGGAGGAAAAATATATAGATACATTTAACAAATTAAATGATATTGTTGGATTGGATCGTCTCAAAGTATTTCATTTGAATGATTCTAAGAAAAAATTTGGCTCAAAAGTTGATCGTCATGAAATTTTAGGTAAAGGGTTTTTAGGTTGGGAACCATTTTTTAGATTAGTAAAAGACGAGAGGTTTGTCGACAAGCCTATGCTTCTTGAAACACCTGGTGGAGATGAAAATTATGCCAGGGAAATAGCAGAATTGAAAAAACAAATTTCTAAAAATTGAAAAAAAGTATTGGAATTTACTTAAAATCAGGAGATAAAAAATGACAGAGCATTATGATATAGCAATTATAGGAAGCGGTCCGGGAGGATATGTTGCTGCTATTAAAGCCGCTCAATCAGGGAAAAAAGTTGTCTGTATAGAAAAAAGTGAAATAGGCGGAATCTGTCTTAATTGGGGGTGTATTCCGACAAAGGCTCTTATAAAAAATAGTGATATGTGGCGAGAATTTCAATCGGTTCGGAAATATGGCTTTTCTATTGATAATGCATCCTTTGATTATGAAAAAATTGTAAATAGAAGCCGAACTGTAGCCCAGAGACTTTCAAAAGGTGTAGAGTTTTTATTCAAAAAAAATAAGATTACAAATATTAAAGGTTTTGCCGAGTTTAAAAATGAAAACACTCTTAATATTTTTGATCAATCTCATAACATTCTGCAAACAATTTCTGCGGATTCAATTATTATTGCTACTGGTGCCAGGCCAAAATCTATTCCTGGAATTAAAATCGACAAAACTAAAATAATTTCCAGCAAAGAGGCCCTGGTTCTGAATGAAGTTCCTGAATCAATTATTATCCTCGGAGCCGGAGCTATTGGAATTGAATTTGCCTATATTTTTCGATCTTTTGGTGCTGACGTAACCATTGTGGAGATGATGGATCAAATTGTACCAAATGAAGATGAAGAAATAGCAAAAGAGTTAACCCGCTCCTTTAAAAAGCAAAAAATAAAAATGTTAACCGGTACTAAAGTAAAAACAATAAATAATGACGATGATCATGTTTCTGTTGTAGTTGGAAAAAATGGAGAACAAGAAACTATAAAAGCCCAATATGTTCTGATGGCAATTGGAGTACAACCAAATATTGAAAATATTAATCTGGGTGAAATTGGAATAAAAACTGAGAACAATAGGATTAAAGTTGATGAAAATTATCAAACCAATATTCCTGGAATTTATGCTATTGGGGATGTGATCGGGGCACCTTGTCTTGCTCATGTTGCTTCGGAAGAAGGTATTCTGGCTGTTAGACATATCCTGGGTCAGGAAACTCATCACTTAAACTATAATGCTGTTCCCGGATGTACCTATTGTCAGCCACAGATAGCCAGTGTAGGCTTTACTCAAAAACAAGCTGAAGAAAAGGGTATAAATATTAAGGTGGGGCACTGTCATTTCCGGGCTAATGGGAAAAGCATGGCAACCGGAGAAATCGATGGATTTGTTAAAGTTATCTTTAATAGGGATACCAAAAAAATAATTGGTGCTCACATTATTGGAAATGAAGCTACGGAATTAATTACAGAATTGACTCTTGCTATTTCCAATCATATGACCTATAAAGAAATTACATCAAGTATCCATGCTCATCCATCACTTTCAGAAACAGTTATGGAAGCAATTATGAATGCTTTTGATGAGGCGATACATTTATAATGAAAAAAATATTAAATCTTCTTGATCTTGGAAAAAAAGGATATTCACAGACTTGGGATATCCAAAAAGAATTACATCAAAAACGGGTAAATGAAGAAATACCGGATACACTTGTCCTGGTTGAGCATCCTCATGTTTATACCCTTGGTAAAAATGCAGATAAAAATAATTTGATTGCTAATCAAAAATATCTAAAAACTCATAATATAGAGGTACATCAAATCGACAGAGGTGGCGATATTACATATCATGGACCGGGACAACTGGTCGGCTATCCGATTTTTAACCTGAAAGATCAAAATATAACTGTTCGCCAATATGTAGATAAAATCGAAGAGGTATTAATTCGGCTTTTAGGAGGTTTTAACATTGAGGCAACTCGAATTAAGCATTTGACCGGAGTATGGGTAGGAAACAGTAAAATAGCGGCTATTGGGATTAGAGTATCGAGATATGTTTCAATGCATGGATTTGCTCTTAATGTAAATACTGATCTTTCACTTTATAATGGAATTATTGCTTGCGGAATTACCGACAAAGGATTGACCAAAATAACAGATTTGAATCCAGAAATTAAATGGAATAAAGTGAAAACCGAAACCGTCAACCAATTCATGAATATTTTTGAATTTTCAGAGATTAGGTCAATTTCATGGAATAAGAATTGAAAGCATTGTGAAAATATGGAAATTAATACTGTACAAAAACCAAAATGGTTAAAAATAAAATATAATGTTAATAAAGAGTTCAGAGAACTGAGACAGATTGTTCATGATAATGATTTACATACTGTTTGTGAAGAGGCTCGCTGTCCAAATCAGGGTGAATGCTGGAGAGCCAAAACTGCTACAATTATGATTCTTGGTAATTCCTGTACTCGGGATTGTCGATTTTGTGCTGTTTCTCATGAAAAGATAAAACCTATTGACCCGGATGAACCACAAAAAGTAGGTAAGGCAGTAAAATTGATGGGGCTGAAATATTGTGTAATTACATCTGTAACCCGTGATGATTTAAAAGATGGTGGTGCCAAAATCTGGGCAGACTCCATAAGGGAAATTTATCAACAGAACCCAAACTGTAAAGTCGAAGTTCTTATTCCGGATTTTAAAGGTGATACAGAGGCTTTAAAAACTGTTATCAATGCAAATCCCTTTGTAGTTGGGCACAATCTTGAAACAGTTCGTGAATTATATTCTATTGCTCGTCCCCAGGCGGATTATTTTCAATCTCTACAGGTCATCACAAATGCAAAGAAACTTGGTAAAATTACTAAAACCGGAATTATGTTAGGTTTGGGTGAGACTAAAAAGCAGGTTCTGGAACTTATGCAAGATGCTTATAATTCAGGTTGTGATATTTTTACAGCCGGACAATATTTGCAACCAACAAAAAATCACCTCCCGGTTATCAAATATATCACTCCGGAGGAATTTGAAGATTATAAAGTTGAGGGACTAAAAATTGGTTTTAAATCTGTAATGAGCGGGCCTTTGGTCAGAAGCTCCTACCAGGCTGAAAAACTTGCCATGGAATGTTTTGGAGAGTATTAACCAAATCAATCCATACTATCGGATTTATAATTAAT